>JAHFOU010000312.1:0-1434 GCA_023261525.1 Planctomycetota bacterium
GCCTCGAAGACCACCCCGCCGCCCGCCTCGCAGAACTTGACGATGGCCTCCATCTGCGCGCCCGTCAGGTGCGAGGGGTCCACGTCCCCCACGATCAGAACGTCCGCGGCCTCTCCCAAAGCCTTGTAGTCCGAGTAGAACTCCGAGATGGGCTTGGTGCCCTCCTGGGGGAAGGAGGGGTCGGCCGAGAAGAGCAGGCAGGAGGAGGCGTAGAGCCGGGAGTTCCGGACCAGGAAGTTCTTGAGCTTGCGGTACTCCCAGCGCGGGCGCTCCTCCAGGTAGCAGACCTTCACCTTCTCCGCGATCACCTTCACGGTCTGGGAGGCGGCGTTGTTCTCCGTGATCAGCTCGCCGGGGAAGGGCGCCAGGGCCACCGTGTAGGCGAAGGTCCCCTCCTCCTCGGGCTTGTGGGTGAGGGTGACCGTGAGGTCCTCCCCGTCCTTGGGCAGGACCACCTCCTGGCGGTCCACTTCCTTGTCGTCGCGCTTGAGGATGACCACGGCCTTCTGCCCCTCGAAGCCGGCGGCCGAGAGGTGGGCCCGGAAGGTCATGGGATCCCCGCCCTTGATCGCCACGGGGTTCGCGGCCAGGCTCGCGAGCGCGATGTCCCGGGGCGTCCCCGATTCCCCGATGCCCACGGCATAGACCGGGACGGAGGGCTTGAGGTCGGCCAGCGCCCGGGCGGCCACCTCGGGATCCTCGCCCGCGTTCGTCTTCCCATCGGTCAGCAGGACCACGCCCGCCAGGGGCTGGCCGCGGAAATCGGCCGCCACCTTCCTCAGGGCGTCGCCCAGCCGCGTGGCGTTCCCGTCCGGGGCCCCCGGATCGGCCGGAAGGGCCGCCGTGCTGGCGTCGAAGCCGTAGAGTCGGACCTGGTGGA
Source organism: Planctomycetota bacterium (assembly GCA_023261525.1). Lineage (GTDB taxonomy): Bacteria > Planctomycetota > SBBH01 > JAHFOU01 > JAHFOU01 > JAHFOU01. The sequence continues at coordinate 881 of JAHFOU010000312.1, forward strand.
CGGCCTTGAGCTTGTTGAGAAGATCCAGGTCCCGGCTCGCCAGGATCCCCTTGGCCGTGTCCAGCCGCGTGAGCGTCCTCAGCCTGGCCTCGGTCTCGGCCGGGAGGGCGCCGGCCTTGGCGTCCTTGTCCGCAAGTCCGCAGAGCCGCCCCGCCGCGAGCAGGTCCTGGGGGTCCAGATACTCGTTGGCGGTGATGCCCATGCTCCGCGAGGTGTCCACGAGCACGGCCACCGTGGCCTCCCGGGAGCGGGACTTGATCACCGCCAGCACCGGCTCGAACAGAAGGACGAGCACCAGGGAGAGGGCCGCCGCCCTGAGACCCGCCAGCAGCATCCGGATTCCGCGGGAGATGCCGGCGCCTTCGCTCCTGTAGAGGAGCCAGGCCCCCGCGGCCAGGGCCGGGATGAAGAGGGCCAGCCAGTCGGCCTCGCGCAGGAACCGGAAATCCCAGGCGGCCGCGATCATCTACGCTCTCCCGAACTTCCAGGCCAGGAGGGTCTCCAGGCCCAGGATGACGCCCACGGCCATCAGGATGGAGCGCCAGTATTCCTTC
>JAHFOU010000312.1:1444-3329 GCA_023261525.1 Planctomycetota bacterium
CTTCCGAGGCGCTTCCCGCGACGACCTCCATTTTCAGGGACGGGTAGGCCCGCTTCAGGCCCTCGGGCGGCAGCCGGGACAGGTCGCTCTCCCGGGGGTCGGGGTTGGCCGCGAAGCGCTCGAGCACCTGCTCGGGGTTCCCCGAGGACAGGCGGTAGATCCCGGCCTTGGACAGCGGCGCGGTCGTCACCCTCAGGCGGGACGCCAGGGCCTCGGGCGCCACCCGTTCGGTCCTCTCGTCGGGGGAGACCACCCGCAGGGCCTCTCCGGCCCGCTCGGCGGGGACCTCCAGGACCTGGGGCCGGCCCACCGGGGCCTCGCGCACCTGCCCTCCCTGCACCGCGGCGTAGACCAGGTCGTGGACGAGGGCCACGTAGTCGAAGGAGACCGGAAGATCCCCCCACTCCTTGTCCAGGGCGGTGGTGACGAGGACGGTGCGGCCGGAACCGAAGGCCTTCTCGGCCACGGCCGGGAGGGCGTCCACGGAGTAGACCCAGGGCACCTTCACGGAGGCTTCCGTCGGGGGCTCCGAGGCAATGAAGCGGCGGACGTTCATGGCCGAGAGCGTCTTCGAATGCTTGAGTGAGGCGGCCGCAGGGTCGTCCGGATCCGCCACCTTCAGCGTCGCGAAACGCTCGGCCGAGGGGTCGGTGGGCCCGCGGACCTCCTTCAACTTCAGGGGCAGGAACCCCTTCCCGTCGCGCCAGCCCTGGGCGTTCCACTCCCCGATCGCGGTGTTGTCGCCGAGCGCGACGAGGAGATGCCCCCCTTCCCTGATCCAGGTCTCCAGGCGCTCCGCCATGGCGCCGTCCAGGGCCCCCACGTTCAGGAGGGCAACCAGGTCATAGGCCCGGAAATTCACCGCCTCCTGCCCGCCGAAACTGAAGACCGAGCGCTCCGTGACGCGGATCGGCGACTTGGAGCCCTCGGGCGAAAGGGCCCGGCGCAGGAAGTAGGCTTCGGAGTCCTCGGGGGACGGGGTCGGATCCCCGTCCACCACCAGCACCTCGAGCCCCTCCGTGGCCCTGAGCCCCAGGGAGCGGCGGTCGTCGAGGGCCAGGGCGTCCTCGGAAAGCTTCGCCTGCACCGCGTAGGAGCCGGGTTCCGGGAAGGTGGTGAAGAGGGTGGCGGCCTTCTCGGATCCGGGCTCCAGGACCTCGATCACCTGCCGGTCCCGGACCACCCCCCCCACGTCCAGGAGGACCTCGAGGTTGCGCCGCGTCCCGGTGCCGAAGTTCCGGACCACGGCCTCCAGCCGGACCGGCCGCCCGGCCACCGGCACGCGGGAAAGCATCCTCAGGCCCGTCACGGCGGCGTTCTCGGCCCCGTCCTCCCCGACGTCCAGGAGGAGGAAGGGCACCCCCGATTTGCCCAGCTCCTCCAGGGCGGGATCCTCCTTGCCCAGGGAGGGCCAGGCCGCGGCCTGGAGGTCCGTGAGAATGACCACCTGACGGCGCGGGATCGGCGAGGCCTTGACCCGCGGGGCCAAGGAAGAAAGGGCGGCGGAGAGGTCCGCCCCCTGGTCCGAGACCTCCAGGCTGGCGATCGCGGCCTGGGCCTCGTCGACCCCCGCGTCCTTCAGGACGGATTCCCCGGGGTGGCCGGCCAGGACGATCGTGACCATGCTCCGGGAAGGGAGGCGGTCCACAACCTCCTTCAGCATCGCCTTGCCCCGCTCCAGCCGGGAGGTCGCGGAGGCCTTGGCGCCCATGCTGAAGGAGTCGTCGACCAGGAGGAAGGCGTGGACGGGATCCCGGAAGACCGAGGACGAGGAGCCCGAGGCCACGGGACGGGCCAGGGCGAGGGCGGCCAGGAGGACCGCGGCGGTCCTCAGGAGGAGGAGGATGAGATTCTCCAACTGGACCTTCCGGTAGGTCTTCTTGAA
>JAHFOU010000033.1 GCA_023261525.1 Planctomycetota bacterium
GCTTCTGGACGCGGCGGAGGAGCGCACGACGGAGGCTTCGAGCTCCGGTGCCCTCAACACCCTGGTCCTCGAGGAGAAAACCTGGCGGGGCGCCAACACCGACGCGGTGGCCCTGCGCCGCCTCCTCTCGGCCTCCGCGCGGGGCAAGAAGCTCTCCGTCTGCGTGGTCGGATCCGGCGGCCTGGCCCGGGCCGCCCTCCAGGCCGCCCAGGCCCTGACCTGGGACGCGGCGATCTGCGCGCGCCGGAAAGGCGCATTGCCCTCCGTTCCTGCGGTGGAAGCCTCCTCCCTCGGCCGTTTCGATGTCGTGATCCAGGCCACCCCCGTGGGCGGGGTCGAGGATCCCGAGGGCCTGCCCTTCGACCCGAGCCTGCTCAAGCCCGGCGCCCTCCTGGTGGAATCCCCCCTCTGGCCCCTGGAGACCCGCCTGGCCCGCGCCGCGAAGACGCGGGGGATCCGCGTCGTCTCCGGGCTCGAGCTCTGGCTGGCCCAGGCCCGCGAGCAGTTCTCGCTCTGGCACGAGCGGGAGACCGGCTCCCTGCTGAGGCCGGCCCTGGCCTTCCTGTCCCGCCGCGGCCGCGCGGCGGGGGAGGGGGACCCCCGGTTCTGGGCCCTGGCCCTCTCCGGGATGCGGGGGGCCGGCAAGAGCACCGTGGGCCGCCTTGTGGCGGAGAGCCTGAGCCTTCCCTTCACCGACCTGGACGAGGCCCTGGCCGCGGAGGCGGGCAAGCCTGCCGGGGAGGTCCTGGCCGAGGAGGGCGAGGAGGCGTTCCGGCTTCGCGAGACCCGGGCCTTGGCCCGCCAGGCCCTGGACGTCCCCGGGGTCCTGGCCCTGGGCGGGGGGGCGGTGCTCAGGCCCGAGAACCGGGCCCTGCTGGCCTCCTTTGCGAGAACCGTCCTGCTGGAGGCGCCGGTCAAGGTCCTGCGCCAGCGCCTGGCGGACGATTTCGCCCGGCGTCCTTCCCTCACCGGGGTGGGGGCGGTCAAGGAGGTCGCCGCCCTCTGGAAATCCCGCCAGAAGACCTACCGGGACCAGGCGGACGCCGTGGTGGACGCGGAGGCGGAGCCCTCCGAGGTCGCCCGCCGGATCCTGGACGCCCGCAGCCCCTCCCGCTAGAATCCCGCGCATGGCCTTCCGTTGCACCGTCCTGACCCCCGAGCGCGTCGCCTTCGAGGGCGAGGTTTCCGAGGCCGTCCTGCCGGCCCATGACGGGGAGCTGGGCATCCTGCCCGGCCACGCCGATTTCCTCGGCGCCCTGGGCCAGGGGGTGGCCCGCCTCAAGACGTCCGACGGGGTGAAGGTGATGGCCCTGGACGGGGGCTACCTGCGCGTGGGCGGCGGGGATCTCACGGTCCTGGCCCGCGAGGCCCTGTCCAAGGACGCTCTTTCCAAGTCCGATGTCGAGAAGGCCCTGGCCGAGGCCCTGGCCGAGAAGCCGAAGGACCCGGCGGAGGCCGGCCGGCGCGACGAGCGCCTGGGCTGGGCCCGCGCGCGCCTCAGGGCGCTTGCCTAGTCTCGCCGAAAACCTCTCCTCGGTCCGTTCCCGCATCGCCGCGGCCTGCCGCCGCGCCGGGCGCGATCCGTCCGGGGTCACCCTGGTCGCGGTCACCAAGACCGTGGGCCTGGAGGAGGTCCGTACCCTTCGCGATCTGGGCGTCCGCGATTTCGGAGAGAACCGGGTCCAGGACGGTCTGCCCAAGGCCCTGGCGCTCCCCGAGGCCCGCTGGCACTTCATCGGAAGTCTCCAGCGCAACAAGGTGAGGAAGGTCCTCTCGGGGTTCCACGTCGTCCATTCGGTGGATTCGGCGGAGCTGGCCGCCCAGGTGGCCCGCGTGGCGGAGGAGGCGACCTGGCACGGGGAGGTCCTGCTGGAGGTCAACGTGGCGGGGGAGGCCCAGAAGGGCGGCATCCCCGCCGCCGAGGTCGAGGCCTTCGTCCGGGGGCTCAAGGGGCTGGCGGTGTCCGGGCTGATGACGATGGCGCCCCTGGATCCGGATCCCGAGAAGGCCCGGCCGGTCTTCCGCCGCCTGCGGGAGCTTCAAGGTTCCCTGGGTCTGAGGCACCTTTCCATGGGGATGAGCCAGGATTTCGAGGTGGCCGTCGAGGAGGGGGCGACGATGGTGAGGGTGGGGACGGCGCTGTTCGAGGGAATTGACAAAGTATAGATTAAAGTATATACTTCCACCATGAAGACCCTTCACGCGAAGCTGTTCAGGAACGGTGGCAGCCAGGCGGTCCGCCTCCCCAAGTCGTGTCGCTTCCCCGAGGGGCAGGATGAGGTCGCCGTCCACCAGGAGGGGCGCCGGATCATCCTGGAGCCCCTGGATGAATGGCCGGAGGCATTCCTTGCCTGCGCCGGGGCCTGGAAAGGCCCCATCCCGCGGCCCAAGAAGGTCAAAGCCCGCGATCCCTTCGCCTGATGCCTGGTTTCATGCTGGACACGGACACCGTGAGCTTCTTCTTCCGTGGGGAGGGGGGGGTGGCGGATCGGGTGCGGGAGCAGGGCTCCTCCGAATTGTGCATCAGCGCCGTCACGCTGGCCGAACTCCGTTATGGAGCCGACAGGATGCGTTCGAAGAAGCTCCATGCCCTGATCGATAGTTTCACGGCTGCGGTCGCCGTAGCCCCTTTTGACCAGGCCGCGGCCGACCGCTACGGCGAGGTGGAGGCGGGCCTCTCCCGGCAGGGCACCCCGATTGGTGCTGTGGATGCCATGATTGCGGCCCACGCCCTTGTGCTGGGGGTGACCCTGGTCACGAACAACGCGAGGCACTTCGGGAAGGTCCATGGCCTGAAGACCGAGAATTGGCTCTGAGGCGATCCTTGCCGGACCCAGGCGACTGTAAGAGCGTGTCCTGCGTGAGAAGATTCCTCCCGCTGTTGGCGTTGCTTCCCGTCTTGGCCGGATGCGCGCCCACAGGGAAGGACGTCCGGAGACTCCACGAGGGGATGAGCCGGGACGAGGTGACAAAAATCCTGAAGGGGTCAGGGGAGACTGAATACCTGGTGTCCCGGCCGGAAGGCTCCCGTCGGCTGGTTTCTTATCCCGGGTTGGGGTGGTTCCTCTACCGGCAGGAGCGGTTGATCGCCGTAGCACCGAGCCGGGCTTCGTTTGACGCCCATGAGCCCCTGGAAACCTGGATCAGCGACTGCAAGGCCCTGGAGTCCTTCCCGGAGGATCATCAGGAGGAGTGTGCATTGTCTCGGTGGAACAACCGGCACCTCTGTTGCCTTCTCTTCTGGGATGGCGCCCCTTCGCCGGAAGTATTGGAGCCCATCGAAGTGGGCATGACGTTCGAGCAGGTGAGGGCCCTTGCTGGCCCTCCTCCGTGGATCTTGAAACATACTGAAGAGGAGATCTGGCGTTTTCCTAACGACAACGGTTGGGTGCTGGCAACAGGCCGGGCCGTGGGGTTCCGGGGAGGCCGTGTCGTTTGGATGATCACTCCTCCTCTCATAATTTCTTTCGGCAGCAGGCCCGAGCCTTCTCCGGAAGAGCAAATATCCGAGCGAGCCCGGGAGCTTGGATATATCCCCACGCCCTCTCCGTGAGCACCATCCTCCACGAGAGCTCCCGCAGTCGCATCCTCTTGATCCAAAGCCCGGAAGCCGAGCCCCGGGTCCTCAAGCAGTTCCGATCCGCCTCGCCGGACGCCGAGAAGGAGTGGGGGGTGGAGCTCCCGGAGGTCCCGGGCCTCCTCCGCCCGCTCGAGAAAGGCCGTGAGGCCGGGATCCCCTGGCTGGCCCTTCCCTACTGCTCCCGGGGAAGCCTGCGGGATCGACTGAAAAAAGACGGCAGGCTCTCTCCCGCTGCGGTGACCTTCCTCCTCTCCGACCTGAGGCGGGGTCTGGACGCCCTTCATGGGCAGGGCCTCGTCCACCGCGACCTCTCGCCTGGCAACCTCCTCTACGATCTCGGCTCCAACGTCCTGCTCGCCGACTTCGGGTGCCTGCTCAAGGCCGGCGAAACCCCGGACATCCCCCGCGACGGCCTGGGCACCCCGGCCCATGCCCATCCCCGCCAGTTGATTGGGGATCCCGCCGCGCCTGCCCACGACCTTTACGCCCTCGGAAGCATCTGCTATGAAAGCCTCTCCGGGGAGGCGCCGTATGCGGCGGAGACCCCCGAGCGCCTGGCCGTCCTCAAGCTCCGCGGACGCCCCAGGCCCCTGGCGGAATTCGGGATCCCCGAGCCGCTGGCCCGGCAGGTGGAGGAGCTGATGGGGTTTTCCTGAGATGGCGAAAGCGAAGAAACCGTCCTTCGAAGAGGCCCTCGCCGAGGTGGAGAAGAGGGTCGCGGCCTTGGAGTCGGGCGAGGTACCGCTGGAGGAGGCGATCGAGAGCTACGAGCGGGGCATCACGTCCATCCAGGCCTGCTACGAGATCCTGGAGAAGGCCGAGGCCAAGCTCCTCCTCCTTCAGAAGGACGCCGACGGGCGCCTGAAGGCCCAGCGCGCCCAGGTGGACAAGGGGGGGCTCAAGGGCGTGGGGAAGGCCGAGCCGCTGGAGGACGAGGACCCTTCGTGAGCGGCACCGCCCCCGCCGACACCCCGATGATGCGCCAGTACCGAGCCCTCAAGGCCCGGCACCCCAAGGACATCCTCTTCTTCCGTCTCGGCGACTTCTACGAGATGTTCGAGGAGGACGCCAAGACGGCCAGCCGGGTCCTGGGCCTCACCCTGACCTCCCGCTCCAAGGGGGAGGACAGCATCCCCATGGCCGGCATTCCCGCCCACGCCGCCGAGGGCTACCTGCGCCGCCTCCTGGCCGCCGGCCACCGGGTGGCGATCTGCGAGCAGCTTGAGGATCCTGTCACGACCAAGGGCATGCTTCAGCGCGGCGTCGTCCGCATCGTCACCCCCGGCACCGTTTTCGAGGAGGGCATGCTGGAGGCCCGGCGCAACACCTGGCTGGCCGCCATCCACGTCGAGGGGGCCTCCGCCGGCCTGGCCTGGGCCGACTGCTCCACCGGGGAGTTCCGCGTCACGGAAGTGGCCCGGGGCGAGCTGATGGACCTGCTGTCCCGCCTGGGGCCTGCCGAGGTCCTCGTCAGCGAGGGTCGCCTGGGCCGGGATCCCGAGGCCCTCCAGGCCCTGGAGTCCGCCCTGGGCTTCCCCGTGACGCCCTGGGGCGACTGGGCCTTCGCCAAGGCCGAGTCTCGCCGTGCTCTCCTGGAGCAGTTGCGCGCCGCCAGCCTGGAGGCCTTCGGGTGCGAGGACCTGGTCGCCGGGCTCCAGGCCGCCGGGGCCCTGCTGGCCTACCTGAAGGAGACCCAGCGCGGGGCCCTCGGGCCTTTCCGCACCCTGGTGCGCGAGAAGGCGGGCGAGGCCATGGCCCTGGACCGGGCCACGCTCTCGGGCCTGGAGATCCTGGCCACGGCCCGCGGCGGAGGCGCCGAGGGAAGCCTGCTTTCCGTAATCGACCGCACGCTCACGGCCATGGGGGCCCGGACCCTTCGCCGCTGGCTGGGCGCCCCTTTGGTAGACCTGGACGCCATCCGCCTGCGCCACGACGCGGTGGGGGTGCTGGCCCTGGACGCCGCCCTGAGGCGGGCCGTCCGCACGGCCCTGCGCGAGGTCTATGACCTGGAACGCCTGGCCGGCCGCCTGGCTGCCGGCCGCGCCAATGCCCGCGACGCCCTGGCCGTGGCCTCCAGCCTCACGCCGATCCCGGCCCTGCGCGCCGCCCTGGCCCAGCATCCTCCCCTGGCCCCGCTGGGGGCCCGTCTGGAGTCCCTGGAATCCCTGGCCGCGCTGGTGGAGAAGGCCGTCAAGCCGGACGCCCCGCTCTCCATCACGGAAGGCGGGCTTCTCCGGGACGGGTACGACGCGGAGCTGGACCGGTTGAGGGGCATTCTTCGGGACGGGGACGCCTGGGTGGGGCGCTTCGAGCGGGAGGAGGCCGCCCGCACCGGCATCTCGTCCCTCAAGGTGGAACGCCACCGCGTCTTCGGCCTCCTCATCGCCGTCACCAACGTCCACGGGGCCAAGGTCCCGGCGGACTACATCCGCCGCCAGACCCTGAAGAACGCCGAGCGCTACACCACCGAGGCCCTCCAGGCCCGGGAGGCCGAGGTCCTCAAGGCCGAGCGCGAGGCCTCGTCCCGGGAGCACCAGCTCTTCCTGGAACTCCGCGGGAGGCTGGCCGAGGCCCTGCCGGCCCTCCAGCGCACCTCCGCCGCCCTGGCGGAGCTGGACGCCCTGGCCTCCCTCGCCGAGGCCGCCGCGGACCGCGGCTACGTCCGGCCCGAGATGTGCGCGGAGCCCCTCACCGAGATCCGCGAGGGCCGCCACCCCGTCCTCTCGGCGAGGATCCACGACTGCGTTCCGAACGACGCCGTCCTGGATGGGACGCTCAGGGGCCTGGTGGTCACCGGGCCCAACATGGCCGGCAAGTCCACCTACATCCGCCAGGTGGCCGTGCTCCAGCTCATGGCCCAGGCCGGGTCCTTCGTGCCGGCCAAGTCCGCCCGGCTCGGCGTGGCCGACCGCATCTTCGCCCGCGCCGGCGCGGTGGACGACCTGGCCCGCGCCCAGTCCACCTTCCTCGTCGAGATGTCCGAGACGGCCTACATCCTGCGCCACGCCACGCGCCGGAGCCTGGCGGTGTTGGACGAGATCGGCCGGGGCACCTCCACCTACGACGGGGTCTCCATCGCCTGGGCCGTTGCGGAGGCCCTGGCGGTGAGGACGGGATGCCGCACCCTCTTCGCCACCCACTACCACGAGCTGGCCGCCCTGGCCCAGGAGCATCCGGCCGAGGTCGCCAACGCCTCGGTGGCCGTCCGCGAGGAGGCCGGGGGCATCGTCTTCCTGCACCGGATCCAGCCCGGCGGGGCCGACCGGTCCTACGGATTGCATGTCGCCGCCCTGGCGGGCGTGCCCGATGAGGTCACGGCCCGGGCCAAGGGCATCCTCGCGGTGCTGGAAGGCCAGGGCCGGGAGCTGGCGGTCCGGGTGGAGGGTCCCCAGCCGGCGCCCTCGCTGTTCCCGGAGCCTCCCGATCCCCTGCGGGAGAGGCTGAAGGCCCTCCAGCCCGAGCGCATGACGCCGATCGAGGCCCTCTCCCTCCTGGCCGAGTTGAAGAAAAGCCTGGGCAGTGCCTGAACCGGGGAAATCGGCGTGGACGATGCCCCCGACGCCGGCCGAGCGGAGGCCTGCCCTCCGCATGGACGTATTGTTCCTGCTGGTGTCCGTCGCCTATCCCGTCCTGACGATCCGGGCGGGCTGGCGGGCAGGGTGTGTGCGCGGCCACTCCCTGGACGCCTTTTTTCCGGAGGATTCCTGGATCTCCTGGGCGGGCCTGATCCTGCTGGCCCTCCTGGCCGCCGTGCAGGGGTTCCGGCTGCTCCGGTCCCGGGCCTACCTTCGCCGCCTGGCCCGCTCCGTGACGCTCATCGCCATCCTCGTCTGCCTGGTCCTGGGGGTCGGCATCCCCGACTGGGTCCGCCAGAAGGGGTGGAACCGCTGGGTCGCCTCCCTGGACCTGGAAACCGTCCGCAGGGACTGCAAGGGCCTGGTCGATGCCAAGCCCTCGGGCGCCCTGGCCCTTTGCCAGCGGGGGACTCCCCAGTACGAGGCCCTCCCGGCCAGCCTCAGGGCCCTTCAGCCCCGCGCCGTCCAGGTGCTCCAGGACAACCTGGTGGACCTGGACTTCGGAGGCTCCGAGACCGCCGGCCGGGACGGCCTCCTGGTCAGCCCCTATGGTTTCGCCGGGAAGACCTCGCGCTTTTTTCTGAAACGCAGGATCGCCCCGGATGTGGTTTACTACTGGTGCCGGTAGGCGCCCATGACCCCCCTCGTCGGCATCAACATGGACTACGCCCACCGCCCCTCGGGCGAGAAGCGCCTGGCCTTGAACCTCTGCTACATCCGGGCCGTGGAGGCCGCCGGGGGCATTCCCGTCCTCCTGCCCTGGCTCCAGCCGCGCACCCTGGCGAAGCTCCTGCCGAAGCTGGACCGCCTGGTCCTGGTCGGCAGCGACGACCTGGATCCGGCCCTGTACGGGCAGAAGCGACGCCCTGAAGTGACCCTCCTGCTGGATCCGGAGCGCCAGGCCTTCGACCTGGAGCTGGTCGCCAGGGCCTGGAAGCGGGGCCTTCCGACCCTGGCCATCTGCGGAGGGTGCCAGGTCCTCAACGTGGCCCGGGGGGGGAGCCTGATTCAGCACATCCCGGCCCAGGTCCCGGGGGCCCTGGAGCACGCCAAGGGGAGGATCTGGCACCGGGTGAGGGTGGAGAAGGGTTCCCGGCTGGGCCGCCTCCTGGGCCGTTCCAGCCTGTCGACCAACAGCTACCACCATCAGGCCGTGGACCGCCTGGGCCGGGGGCTCCAGGCGGTGGCCTGGTCCTCGGATGGGGTGGTGGAGGGGATCGAGAACCCGGATCATCCGTATCTCCTTGGGGTACAATGGCATCCGGAAAGATGCTGGAATGAAAAACCTGCCCATGGGGCTCTATTCCGCGCGCTCTGTAAGTCCTGATGCCACAAGATGTTTACATTGCTTCTCCAGCTCCCCTGAAGTGCTATGGCAATGTCCCTGCTGTCGGACGCTAAAGAATTCTCCACAGCCTGCCGATAAGAGAGTCGTGGGATCTTGACATCCCGCACATAAAGGCCTAGAAGCAAAAAGAGCAAAGGAGCTTCATGGAGATCAAGGGACCGGAAGGGTTGGGGGGGGCGCGGGAGATCCAGCCGCCTCGTCGTACCGGTCGTCAGGGCGCCCGCGAGGGCTCTTCCCGGACGGACGGGGACAAGGTCGAGATCTCCGGCCTCGGCCGCCTCAAGGGGCTCCTGGCCCATGTGCCCGAGGTGCGCGCCGAGCGCATCGCCGAGCTGAAGAAGAAGATCCGGGACGGCGGATACCCGCCCGGCGAACTGGTGGACCAGGCCTTCGACAAGATGCTGTCCGAAGAGACCGGCGGAGGATAGACCGATTCCCCTGAACCGGGCCCTTCCCCTGCTTCTGACGCTCGTGCTCGTTCCCGGATGCGAATCCGAGAAGGACGCTTCCGTCGCCCCCAAGCGGGTTGCCAAGGAGGTCAAGATGGAAGCCAAGTCGGAGAAGATCGCGGCGGCCTCTCCTCAGGAGGTCGTCACGGCCTCCGGGCTCAAGTACGTGGATCTTGCGGAGGGGAGCGGTCCCGCGGCCAAGGCCGGGGATTCCCTGGAGATGCACTACACGGGCTGGCTGACCGACGGCACCAAGTTCGACAGCTCCCTGGACCGCGGTCAGACCTTCCCCTTCACCCTGGGGGCCCACCAGGTCATCGCCGGTTGGGACGAGGGCGTGGCCGGGATGAAGGCGGGGGGCCGCCGGCGGCTCACCATCCCGCCGAACCTGGGCTACGGCGCGCGGGGGGCCGGGGGCGTCATCCCGCCCAATGCCACGCTGACCTTTGAGGTCCAGCTGGTCCGCATCCGCTAGCCCCGGGCCTCGTACTCCTTCTCCATCTCCGTCAGCTCCGCCTGGGTGGATTCCAGGTCGGCGGCGACCGCCTTCGTTTTCTTCGCGTCCCGGTAGAGCGCCGGATCCGCCTGTTGCTGGAGGAGGTCCAGGACCTTCTTCTCGAAGCGGATGATGCGCTGCTCCAGCTCGTCGGTGCTGAGCTTGCCGAAGGTCGAGACCGGGGCCTTGGGCTTGGCTGGCGCGGCCGCGGGCTTGGGCTTCTCGGGTTTCGGCTTCTGAAGCTTGGGCGCGGCCTGGGCCTTCTTCCGGCGGGCCTCCTGGGCCTCGGTGAAGCCCCCGTTCGTCAGCGTCCATTGCCCGTCCTGGATCCAGAGCACGCGGTCGGCCAGCTGGTCCAGGAAGTAGCGGTCGTGGCTGATGAGGACCAGGCTCCCCTCGAAGACGCTGAGCGCGAACTCCAGGGCCTCCCGGCTGGGCAGGTCCAGGTGGTTGGTGGGCTCGTCGAGGAGGAGGACGTTGTTTCCCTCCAGGAGGAGGCGGGTCATCATCAGGCGCTTGCGCTCCCCGCCGGAGAGGGCGGCGAGGGGCTTGTCCGCGGAGTCCCCGCTGAAGCACATGGCCCCCAGGGTGGCGCGCAGTTCCTGGTTGGTGGGCTGGGCATGGTGGTTGCGCAGGTAGCGGAAGGGGGTCGTGGCGTCCTCGGGGAACTTCTCGTGCTGGGTCAGGACGCCCTTCACGGCCTTGGAGCCCCAGACGACTCCTCCGCCCTGGGGCGCCTGCTCCCCGACGAGCATGCGGAAGAGGCTGGTCTTGCCGGCGCCGTTGGGGCCCACCACGCCCAGGGTCTCGCCGGGCTCGATGGAGAAGGAGAGGTTCTGGAAGAGGGGGCCGGTGCCGTAGTCCAGGGAGAGGTCCCGGACCTCCAGCGGGGGCTTGGCGCCCAGGCGCTCCCCGGAGGGTAGGTTCAGGGCCAGGGCCCTCGCCTGGGTCTCGGGGTTGTCCAGACGGGCGACGCGGGCCAGGCGGGTGGCCCGTCCGCGCGCCTGGCGGGCGCGCACGCCGGCGCCGAAGCGACGGACGTACTCCTCCTGCTTCTCGATATAGGTCCGCTGGATGTCGTAGGCCTTCTTGGCGGCCTTGATCCTCTCCTCCCTCAGCTCCTTGGCCCGGGTGTAGGGGGCGTTGTAGGCCCAGAGGCGCTGGCCCTCGATCTCCCAGGTCCGGGTGGTGACCGCGTCCAGGAAGTGGCGGTCGTGGGAGATGACCAGGACGCTGGCGCGGCACTGGGAGAGGAACTCCTCCACGAAGGCGATGCCCTCCAGGTCCAGGTGGTTGGTGGGTTCGTCGAGGAGCCAGAGGTCGGGATCGGACAGGAGGAGGCGGGCCAGGGCCAGGCGGGAGCGCTCGCCCCCGCTCAGGGTGTCGACGATCTCGCCATGGCGGGAAACGGGGAGGCCGACGCCCTCGAGGATGCGCTCGGCCAGGCTCTCGATGGCATAGCCGTCGGCCTGCTCGAACTTGGCCTGGAGCTCCCCGAGTTTTGCTAGGAGGGCCTCCGTCTGGGCGCCGGGGAGGGCCAGCTGGTGGTGGATCTCGGACATGCCCCGCTCAAGGGGAGCGATGGAGGAGGCCTCCAGCACCGCCTCGCGGATGGTCAGCCCGGGGGGGAGCTTGGGATCCTGCTCGAGGACGCCGATGCGCAGGCCTTTCTGGCGGGAGACGATACCGTCGAAGTCGACCTCGGCGCCCGTCAGGATGCGGAAGAGGGTGGTCTTGCCCGTGCCGTTGGCGCCGATGAGGCCGACGCGGTCCCCGGCGTCCAGGGAGAAGGAGACGTTCTCGTAGAGGAGCTGGGTGCCGAAGTGCTTGGCGAGGCCGGTGGCGGAGGCGAGGGGCATGGGGGCGGGGATTCTATCCGGTGCTACAATCCAGCCGTGCCCGATTCCCGAAGGCCTGTCCGCGTTCTCCTCGTCCTGACGGCGCTCCTCTGCGCCGGCGCGGGAAGGCCGAAGATGCCGGCGCTCAAGGCCCCGGTGCTGTTCAACACGCCCGAGGCCGACCGCATCCTCGCCGCCCTCCAGGTCTTCCCGCCGGACAGCCCCTGGAACGAGGACATCTCGAAACGCCCCGTGCTGACGAATTCCAAGGAGATGATCGCAGGGATCGGAGCGGACAAGCACCTGGCCTACAACCTCGACATGGCCTTCATCCTGGTTCCCGGGACCCAGCCCCGCAAGGAGGTGAAGGCCCTGCTGTACCCCCAGGAGTCGGACCCGGGGCCGTACCCCATCCCCGACAACGCCCCGATCGAATGCTGGCCCCTGGACGGGCGCACCCTGGAGGCGGCCCAGCAGGGGAAGGAGGATGCGGACCGCCATGTGCTCGTCGTCGATCCCGTCCACCGGATGCTCTACGAGTTCTGGCAGGGGCACAGGACCGAGGCCGGTTGGACCTGCTCCTGCGCGGCGGCGTTCGACCTGGCCTCCAACAAGCTCCGCCCGGAGGGCTGGACCTCGTCGGATGCCGCGGGCCTGCCGGTCTTCCCGGCGGTGATCCGGTTCGATGAGGTGGAGCGGGGGCTGGTGGAGCATGCCATGCGCTTCACGGTGCGGAACACCCGGAAGGCCTACGTCCACCCCGCCACCCATTGCGCCAGCCGCAAGGACGACCCGGACCTGCCCCGGATGGGGGAGCGCTTCCGCCTCAAGGCGGACTTCGATGTCTCCGGGTATTCCCCCCATGTGCAGGCCATTCTCAAGGGGCTGAAGAAGTACGGCATGTTCGTGGCGGACAACGGCGGGGACTGGCGCCTGTCGGTGGCGCCGGATGCGCGGATCAAGGGCCTGGAGGAGCTGAAGAGGCTCAAGGGCTCGGACTTCGAGGTCGTGGAGCCTGCGGGGGAGGACAAGAGGCCCCGGGCACGATGAGACCGGGAAGCGCCGAGGAAGCGGCCCTGGTGGCCCGCCTGGTCGCGCGCGACCCCGAGGCCTGGCGCCAGTTCCTGGGCGCCTACGGGCCGGCCCTGGAGGGCGCCT
>JAHFOU010000313.1:0-2867 GCA_023261525.1 Planctomycetota bacterium
CGCCCTGGAGGCCTCCAACGAGCTCTACCGCCGGGGCTTCGCCGACCGGGAATCCTGCCCCGTCCAGGCCGCCATGCGACCCTCCTTCTTCGAACATCCGCCCGCCGGGAGGGACCCCCTGACCCCCGCGGAGAACGGCCGGCTGCGGGGGACCTCCGGGCGCCTGGGCGCAGGCACCTATGCCCTGAAGATCCTTCCCCAGGCCGGCTTCTACGTCAATGGCGGGGACCCGGCGGTGCCCTACAACGCCTTCGTCCCGGATGAGAACGCCAACCTCCGCCGCATCCTGGGCACCCTGGCGGAGGCCCTGGACCGGGAGGGGACGACCGGGGTGAACGGGCCCAACGACGGCAATCCCGTCAACCAGACCGACGGCGAGAAGCTCGTGGACCTCCGTCCGGCCGCGGGCTGGGAGAGCTTCGAGCAGATCCGGGACCTGGCCCTGGGCGGGAGCCAGAACAAGCTGGACGCCCTGAAGCCCTACCTCGTCCTGCACGCCTGGGTGGACAAGCGCGTCATCCGTCCCAGCGCCGTCCCGGGGATGACCAACCAGGGATACCAGACCTGGTCGGACATGAAGCTCGGGTGCGCCATCGACACCACCAACCCGAACGGCCTTCCCGGGGCGCCCCAGCGCGCCGCGCCGGATTTCGAGCGCATCCCCATCGCTGGAGGCAGGATCGTCGGACGGGCTCCGGTCAACCTGGCCTGGGCCCGCTCGCGCCGCCCGGCCCTCATCGCCCTCCTGAGCGGCCTCCAGGGCCTCTACCCGGATGAGGTCTCCGGCAGGTACATGAACAACGCCTACACCCTGGCGAGCCTGCGCCCGGCCCAGCTCAGCCAGTCCTGGTCGGCCGTGGACGACTGCCACGTGATCGCCAACCAGTTCCTGGCCTCCACCTCGGATCTTTCTACCTGGCAGAAGTTCAACGACTTCTGCGACACCCTGAGCCCCGGCACCTCCATCCCGGCCGCCTCGTCCTGGACCGGCGCCACGGGGTCCCTCACCACGGACCAGCTGAACCAGCTGAGGCAGGCCAAGCGGGACGTCCTCAAGGCCAACTTCAACCCCAACAGCGACCTCAACAAGTTCAACCCCAACCGCTCCGCCTGGCGCTCGGTGGACAAGGGGGACCTTCTGAATTGGTCCACCGAGCTCAACCTGGCCCCCGCCTTCGGGTTCGACATCGACTGCGTCGGACGCGTCCTGGCCGACGACGGGCGCATCCTGGCCGAGCGCACCTGCTCCGCCTCCGTGGCAAGCCCGGAGGTCCTCCGCCTGAGCACCCAGCGGGAGTTCTGCTGCGAGGACCTGGGGAGCGCGGACCTGCCGGGGGACGAGCTGGGCACCCGCCTGCCCGACCAGGCCCCCTACATCCCCCCGAGCCAGGGCCAGGCCAGGACCTGGGGCCACCGCCTGGCCGGCATGGGAGGCCGTGGCGCCGGCCTCCAGACCTATCCGGAGCCCTGTGCCTTCAAAGGCACGCTCAAGATGAACCCGGCGGACTTCGACGGAAGCCTCCAGCTGGCCACGGTGGAGACCGGCGACGGGGACTGCTACCAGGTGACCGCCCCGGTCCGGAACATGACCCTGATGGCCTCCTTCGACGGACGGCTGGACCTGGACCTGGCGGGCGGGATCAAGTCGAACCTGCCGGACGCCAGGCTGGTGACCCCGTCCGAGCTGGACCACAGCGTCCTGGACGCCGCCAAGCCCAACACCCTCTATCCCGACGGGGCCTACTCCGAATTCGAGCGGCAGATCGCCTACCCCTCCGCCGGGAACACCCACGGATTCCACGGCGTGGGCTCGTTCTGGATGAAGCAGAGCTACAACGTCTACCGGAACTACGCCCCGGCGAACGGGACACTCGGACCAGGGCATGCCGGCCGGGCCTACCTGGAAATGACCAACTTCCACCACTTCGGCTTCGACGCCTCCGGGAACCCCCAGGCCGTGGGCACCGAATGGGACCAGTTCTTCCTCATCGGGGATTTCGGGGGGCCCATGCCCATGTGGAACGGCCTGCCGAGCTCCCTGCGCCAGCTGGGCCTGCACATCAAGAGCCACCACCTCCCCGCGGACATCGCCCTGAGGCTCGACGACGGCATCGAGCATCAGTTCAAGTTCAGCTACCCGGACAGCATGCCCAACCCCCGGCGCTGGACCCTGATGACCTATGCCTGGGACTTCTACGGCATCCCGTCCGATGCCCTCGGCAGGCTCATCCTGAACGACGGACTGCCGGCCGCCACCCGCGCCCGGGTGGTCGACACCTATCCCCCGGTCACGCCCGTCCCCCTGGCCACGGCCCTGGCGGCCCAGGACATCACCCGGGACGACATCGACGAGGCCACGGGCCTGACGCGGCCCCACCGCATCACCCTGGGCGGCCAGGTCCGCCACGACCCCTCTGGGGAGATCGGCGCCATCCTCTCGGGGGAAGCCAGGATCCCCAGCGCGGACGCCACCTACGACGAGCTCGCGATCTGGGACTTCGGCGGGGCCGAACCCATCGCGGGCCCGGATATCGCCCCGGCGGCCCCGGCCACGCTCAGCGCCGCCCAGGACCTGGCCGCCGAGCGCTTCAAGGAAGGCCGCTACTACAAGGGCTCCGTCCATCGCTCCGTGACCGCGGCCCCCGCCCTCGACGAGGCGCCCTCCTGGTTCAGCCCCGTCATCCCCCTGCCGGCCGGGAGGCGGCTCACCTCGGCCTTCTGGGCCTGGACCCGGCCCGCCGAGCTTCCGACCGACTTCGCCGAGCTGGAGCTGGTGACCCCCAAGGCCGACGTCTATCTCGGGCCGGAGACCGCCAGCCGCTCCAGCCTGACACCCGGATGGACCCGGGACCGCCAGGACTGGCGCA
>JAHFOU010000313.1:2877-3319 GCA_023261525.1 Planctomycetota bacterium
CCAGATCCAGGCCCCCTTCCGGGTCCGCGTCGTCTTCCGCCGGGAGGTCCCCGTGGACGCCGACACCCCCATCCTGGATTCCCCGGTCTTCGACGACCTGACCCTGCTCTACGAGCCGGCGTCCGGGCCCAGGATCCTGAGCTGGCGCTAGGCGCCGGCGCGATACGCCCGCCTCAGCTCCCGGCGCATCACCTTGTTCGAGGCCGTGCGAGGAAGGGCGTCCACCAGGACCACCTCGTGGATCTTGAAGAGCGGATTGAGGCGCTTCGAAACCAGGGCCTGGAGCTCCTTCTTCAGCGTCGGGACGTCCGCCGCCGTAGCCGCACTGGGGCGGAGGACCACGAAGAGCACGAGGCGGTCCACGCCCTCGCCGCCCTCGATCACCGCCACCGCCGCGCTCTCCTTCACCGCCGGGTGGACCGAAGCCGCCTCCTCCAGCTCC
>JAHFOU010000314.1 GCA_023261525.1 Planctomycetota bacterium
CTGCGCCGGCACCGGGGCCAAGCCCGGCACCCGTCCCGAGGCCTGCCCGACCTGCAAGGGGCATGGGGTGGTCCAGCAAAACGCGGGCTTCCTCCGGATGCAGGTCACCTGCCCGCGTTGCGGGGGGGACGGGGAGCGCATCGCCCATCCCTGCCCCTCCTGCAAGGGCCGCGGCCGGGTCCTCCAGCCGGTCACCCTGGAGGTCCGCATCCCGCCGGGGGTGGAGGACGGCTCCAGGATCCGCCTCTCCGCCCAGGGGGCCCCCGGGGACAAGGGCGGGCGGCGCGGGGACCTGTTCTGCCTGGTCTCGGTGCGGGAGCACCCCTTCCTGAAGCGGCACGGGGAGCACCTGGTCTGCGAGGTCCCCATCAGTTTCCCCCAGGCGGCCCTGGGCGCCGAGGTCGAGGTGCCCACCCTGGACGGGGCCCGCAAACTCACCGTCCCCGCGGGCACCCAGCCCGGGGATATCCTGAGGCTGAAGGGCGAGGGGATGCCGGAGGGGGGAAGATCCCGCCGCGGCGACCTCCTGGTCCAGATCCAGGTCGAGGTGCCGAAGAAGCTCTCGCCCGAGCAGGAGGAGCTGATGCGCCAGTACGCCAAGGCCGAGGGGCGCAACCCGAGCCCGAAGCAGAAGGGCTTTCTGGAGACGCTGAAGGACTATTTCAAGGATGAGGGGAAAGCATGAGCCAGGAACCATCGGAGCCCGCACCCGCACCGGCCGAGGACGCCCGCGTGACCGAGCTGACCACCGCCCTCCAGCGGGCCCAGGCCGACTTCCAGAACTTCCGCACCCGGACCGAGCGCCAGAAGGCCGAATGGCGCGACGACATCCTGGCCGAGACGGTCACGCCCTTCCTGGGCATCCTGGACACCCTGGACCGGGCCCTGGCCGCGGCCAAGGGGGGCGGGAACCTGGACGCCTTCGTCTCCGGGGTCTCCCAGGTCTCGGCCCAGGCGGAGAAGGCCCTGGCCGCCCTCGGGGTGACGCGGGTGGAGGCCGTGGGCCAGGCCTTCGACCCGAAGAGCCATGAGGTGCTCTGCCAGGTCCCGGCCCCTCCCGGGGTCGAGGAAGGCCGGGTGGTGGCGGTGGTCGAGGCGGGGTACCGGGCGGGCGGAAGGCTGCTGAGGCCGGCCAAGGTCACGGTCGCGGGGGCGAGCGCGGAGGAGACGCGATGAACAGGACCTGGATGCTGGCCGCGGGAGCGGTCCTGGCCGTGGGCGCCGCCGTGCTCTGGAAAGACCATGCGTCCCAGCTTTCCCTTGCCGGTGCGCCCACCGTCCGGGAGCAGGAGCTCTCGGCCCGGGTCCAGTCCCTCTCCCAGGCCAACGCCCGGCTCGAGGCGGCACTGGCGAAGGCCCGTCTCGACGAGGCCAGCCATGCGGAGCAGATGGCCGCGAGGCAGACGGAGATCGCGGGCCTCAAGGCCCGCCTGGCTTCGGCGCCGTCCGTCGCCGTGTCCCGTAAGGCCGCGCTCACGCCCCAGGAGGCCCAGGCCCGGGGCACGGAGCTTCGTGCGGCCTTCGACGCCGCCTTTGCCAAGAAGGACGGGAAGGCCGTCCTGAAGGCGCTGCAGGACCTCCTGGCGCTGGGGCCCCAGGCCTATCCCGAGGCCGCCGAACTCTGGCTGAGGATCCAGAAGGACTTCAACGAGGGCAACAGCCTGGGCTTGAGTTACCCCAACTTCTACCAGTCCATGGCCGACACCGGCTTCGAGCACTGGGCTTTGGAGAACCCCCAGGTGGATGCCTCCGTCCGGCGTTTCGCCCTGGGCGGCCTTCCCTGGACCGATCGCGATGGCGCGGCGGCCTTCATCGCATCGCTCGTGGAGCGCGAGCAGGACCCCCAGGCCCTGACCCAGATGGCCTGGGAGCTGGGATCCCTGGCGGATCCCGCGACGGCCGCCCAGGTCCTGGCCATGGCCGAGCGCAGCGGATTGGAGACCAAGGCGAGGCAGGCCTTCATCCAGGCCCTGGGCGGTTTCGAGGGGCCTGAGGCCGAGCGGGCGGTCGCCGCACTGGCCCTGGATCCCGACCCGGACGTCCGGGACGCGGCGCGGGTCGCGGGGGTGATGCAGCATCCCCCGGCGGCGGGCATCGTGCTGACCCAGGTCGTGCCCAGCGCCCAGGCGGGGGCCCTGGGACTGAAGCGGGGGGACATCCTTCTTTCCTATAACCAGAAGCCCTTGGACTCCATGGAGACCCTGGGCAACGCGATCCACGCATCGGACCCGGGGGCCCAGGCGACCCTCCAGGTCTACCGCAACGGGGGGATCGAGACCCTGACCCTCCAGGGTGGCCGCCTCGGGATCGACGGGCGGTTCGTCACGCCGAAATAGGGGGGGGAAAAACCTTGTGCCCCCTGAGCCGATTGAAGAAACTGCCCCTCTCCTTCGTCCTCAGCAAAATCCCTTCTGGAGGGCTCTCATGCGTCTTCTGAAAATCCTGGGTACGGGGATGCTTCTTGTGGCCGCGTTGCCCGCGGCGGCCGAGCCGGAGGCCCCGGTCGAGCTGAGGGCGGCCATCGCCAACGCCCGGGACAAGGTCTACCCGGCCCTGGTCAACATCGGGGTGGTCTGGAGCACCGAGCAGGGGGGGCGCGAGGTCCGTTTCCGCGCCACCGGCAGCGGGACCATCCTGGACGACAAGGGCACGGTCCTGACCAACCACCACGTGGCCGGCAAGGCCACCCGCATCATCTGCACCCTGTCCAACAAGGAGGAGGTCCCCGCCGAGCTGGTCGGGACCGACCCCCTGACCGACCTGTCCGTGCTGAGGCTCAAGCTCAACGAGCGCAAGGATCCCAAGGCCCCCCTGCCCACGGCGGCCCTGGGGGACTCGTCCACCCTGCACGTCGGCGACTACGTCATGGCCATGGGAAGCCCCCTGGGGATGTCCCGCTCGGTGACCCTGGGCATCGTCTCCAACCTGGAGCGCCCGGCCGCCCTGGGCGACCTGGACGGCGAGCCCACCGGCACGCTCACCCTCTGGATCCAGCACGACTCCCTCATCAACCACGGCAACAGCGGGGGGCCCCTCGTCAACCTCCGGGGCGAGGTCATCGGCGTCAACGAGGCCGGCGACGGGCAGGGCTTCGGCTTCGCCATCCCCAGCAACCTGGCCAAGCAGGTGGTGGCCGACATCCTGGACCACGGCAAGGTCCGCCGCTCCTGGCTGGGCGTCAAGGCCCAGAGCCTGCT
This sequence comes from Planctomycetota bacterium, assembly GCA_023261525.1. Lineage (GTDB taxonomy): Bacteria > Planctomycetota > SBBH01 > JAHFOU01 > JAHFOU01 > JAHFOU01. The sequence continues at coordinate 3,198 of JAHFOU010000314.1, forward strand.
CAAGAAGGGCGGCGTCGAGGACGGGGTCCTGGTCGGCAGCGTGGAGCCCGGCTCCCCGGCCCTGGCCGCGGGGATCCAGGCGGGGGACGTCCTGCTCTCCTTCGACGGTGAGCCCGT
>JAHFOU010000315.1 GCA_023261525.1 Planctomycetota bacterium
CTGCCCTGGAGGCCGCGGCCGCCCGCAACGACGAGGAGCTGTCCTGGCGGGCCCGCAGGATCCTGGGCGTCATCACCCGCACCCGGCTCACCTTCGTGGTCAAGGACGTCTCCGGCAAGCCCGTGGCCGGCCAGCCCCTCTCCGTCAACCTGGTCCCGACCGAGGGCGCGGGCCGGGGGGCCTCGGAGTCCCCGGAGGGCACGGTCACCGACGCCCAGGGAACCTGGAAATTCTGGGACCGGACCCCCCCCCTGACCCTGGAGGCCGGCTCCTACCTCCTCCAGCTTTCCGTCCCCGGCTTCCTGCCCCTGCGCGTGGATCCCCTGGTGCTGGGCGGCGGCGAGAGGACCGTGTCCATCCGCCTGGAGCGGGGCGTGAAGGTCTCGGGGGTCCTGCACTTCTCGGACGGCAAGCCCGCCGCCGGGATCGCGGTCGGCCTCTTTCCCTGCCTGGAGCCGGCCCAGATCCACCGCTACGCGGAGCGCTCCCACCGCCGCGACGCGGTGGCGGACGCCGAGGGCCGCTTCGCCTTCGAGCCCGCCCCCGAGGGCGAGTACCGCCTCCTGGTCGAGGCCCGCCTGGGCGGCCTGAAGCCCCAGGTCTTCCTGAGGCGCTCCCTGATCCTGTCCGAGGAGGCACCGCCCCCGCCTCTCGAGGTCACCCTGCCTGAGGACCCCTCCGGGGAGGCGGGTTGGATGTGGGAGGCCGTGCTTTCCGGACAGTGCGTGGATCCTGCCGGCAAGCCCCTGGCAGGCCACCTGGTCTTTTTCCTCGACGGGATCGCCGGCTGGCCCGAGCACACGGCGGAGGCCCGTTGCGACGCCCAGGGGAGATTCCTTGCCCTGGTCCCCCCCGGCCGCCACTGGCTCTCGGCGGCCCTGAAGGACACGGCCCCTTCCACCCTGGGCCCGGTCTGCCTGGCGCCCGGCCGCAATCCCCCGGTCACCCTGGTCCTCAGCCCGGGAGGGACCCTGGCCGGGACGGTGGTGGATGCCTCCGGCGCCCCCGTCCCCCAGGCCGAGATCGGCCACTACCACCCGGGCCGCCTGGAAGCCGGGACGCCCGAGACTTCCATGCTCATGTCCTTCCGGGCCGACAAGGAGGGCCGCTTCTCCATCCCCCACGCCGCGTCGGGGGTATGGATCCTCGGGGCCACGGCCGAGGGGCTGGGCTGGGGCGAGCTCCAGCGCGTCACCGTCGAGGAGGGGAAGACCCTGACGCTGAAGCTCCAGGTCCCCGGGGGCATCACGGCCGGCGGGGTCCTGATGGGCGAGGACGGGAAGCCCTGTGAGGGCGCGGACCTGGTGGCCTACCCCGAGGCCTGCGACGCCCGGGTCGGGGATCCCTGGGACCCCTACCGCTCGGTCACCGGGAGGACGGGGTCCTCCGGGCGTTTCGAACTGACCCTCCCCTTCCCCGGCCGTTGGCGGGTGGTGGCCGAGAAGTGGGGATGCACCCCGGCCTCCAGCGAGGCCTTCCTGGCCCGCGAGGGCCGCGCGGTCTCCGGATTGCGCATCCTCACGACGCCCCAGCGCCTCGCCGCCCTGAGGGTGACCGCCCGGGACGCCCAGGGCCGGCCCCTTCCCGGCGCCCAGGTCCAGGTCATGGCCCTGCATCCGCTGAGGGCCCCGGTGGCGACGGATCCCGAGGGCCAGGCCTGGGTGGACCGCCTGGCCCCCGGGGCCTACGGGGTCATCGTCTCCAAGCCGGGGCTGGCCCCCGGCTACGCCCGCATCGAGCTGAACGAGGGCGAGCAGGGGGATGCGGAGTGCGTCCTGAGGCCGGGGAGCCGGCTCTCCGGACGGATCCTGGATGCCGAGGGGAAGCCCCTGGCCCGGCACGCGGTCTGGGCCTGGCGGGCGGACTTCTCCCTGCGCCACGTCGAGGAGCAGTCCGGCGCCGAGTCCTGGGAGGCCCTGACGGACGCGGAAGGCCGCTACGCGTTCCCCCACCTTCCCGCGGGGCGCCTCAAGGTCATGCCGGCCCCGGACGGGAAGGCCGGCGCCATCCGCACCCTGAGCGTCCCCACCGAGGACCGTCCGGTCGAGGGCCTGGACTTCCGCCAGACGGACGGGATCCCCCTGACGCTGAAGGTGACGGACGCCCGCGGCGTCCCGCTGGAGAACGCCTGGGTGGAGGCCTATCCCTCGGGTTCCCTCACCGACCCCTACAGCGTGGACCTTTACGCCGTGTCCTTCAGCGACGCCCAGGGCCTCTGCCGCCTTCCCGGGCTTCCTCCCGGGGAGAAGGTGGACCTGGTGGTGGCCCACGCGGACCACGCCTGGACCTTCCTGAGAGGGCTGGAGGTCCCGGCGGCGACCGCGCCGGCCTGGACGATCACCTCCGCCCTGGAGGACGGGGAGGCCTGCGAGGGGGTCCTGGAGCCCGCCAAGCCCTGGTACCTAGGGCCGGCCCTCCTGGACGACAGTTTCGTGCTGGCCCTGGGCCCCACGGTCTCCAAGACCCGGGTCAGGGGGGACGGGAGCTTCGCCTTCGAGCGCCTGGCCCCTGGGGACTACGAGGTCTTCCTCACCGTGGGGAACCGGCGCATGGCCGCCGTCGCCCTGACCGTCGCCAAGGGCCGCAAGGCCTCCTGCCGCATCCCGGTCCCCCGTCCCCTTCCCTGTATCCTGGCCCCGGAGCGATGACATGACCCCCACCCCTCCCTTGGACTGTCTCGGCATCGCGGCCCACCCGGACGACATGGAGATCCTGGCCGGGGGCCTCCTGGCCCTCCTGGTTTCCCAGGGGAAGCGGGTCGGGATCCTGGACCTGACCCGGGGCGAGCGCGGGAGCCTGGGCACCCCGGCGTCCCGAAGGCGCGAATGGACGGCCGCCTCCAGGGTCCTGGGCCTGGCCGTCCGCAGGAACCTGGGCCTGCCCGACAGCGCCCTCCAGGACGACCTCCCCTCCCGCCGCCGCCTGGCCCAGGCCCTGAGGGACCTGCGTCCCGCCCTGGTCGTGTCCATGCCCCCGGACGACCACCATCCGGACCACCAGGCGGCCTCCCGCCTGGTCTTCTCCGCCGCCTGGATGGCGGGGCTGACGCGGGCGCGTGGCCTTTCCGGCTCCCCCTTCCGCCCCAGGGCCGTCCTCCACGCCATGGGCCACCAGAACGCGGAGCCGGACCTCATCGTGGACGTCTCGCGCCAGTGGGCCGTCAAGGTGAAGGCCATGCGGTGCTACGCCTCCCAGTTCGTGGGCAACGCCAGGCCCGGGGCCCTGACCATGATCGACCGGCCCGGCTTCCTTCAGATGCTGGAGGCGAGGGCCCGCATCCTGGGCTTCCGCATCGGCGCGGCCTGGGGCG
>JAHFOU010000316.1 GCA_023261525.1 Planctomycetota bacterium
ATGCGGGAGAAGTAGGCCGCCGCTTCCCGGTCGCCGAGAAGGTCAAAGAGGACGGCGGCGCTGGAACACTTGCCGTTGTCCTCGTGCCAGGGCCACGCATCATGATCGCCGTAGGGGATGGCCCCCTTGTGGACGTACCAGCGGATGAAGCGGGAGCCCATCGCGATGGCGCTTTCGAGCGCGGGGTCCCGGACGCCCGCCTCGCGCGCCACCGCCATCGCGAGGGTGAGGACGATCCCCGGCTGGTTCATGCATCCGTAGCCGTTGAGGACTCCGTCGGGCCGCGCGAAGGCATGGCCCCACGTGCCGACGCGGCTCTGCCCGCGGGCGATGTCTAGCGCGAGCCGCTTCAGCCCGTCCATGACCGACGCGTCCTTCGTGGCCAGCGCGTACTCCGCCAGGAAGAGCGTCGCATACGCGTAGCCCCAGGAGACGTGCCCTCCGGGCTGGTGCCCGGCGACCTGCCGGGCGTACTCGGCCACCAGCGGCCGATAGCTCTCTTCGCCGGAGGCCAGGAGGAGGAGGGCGTTCAGGTCGTTGGGGATGGAAACCTGGAGGTTCCCCCGCGCGTCCTTGAAGCCCTTCTTCGCGACGGCCCGGCAGCCCAGGTCCAGGATGAGTTTCGATTTTGAGCACCCGTCCGGCGCTTCGGCCGCGTACGTGCCGAGGACGGCCAGCTTTACCGTGACGTCGTCCGTCCTCCCCTCGCGCCAGCGGCTGAGGCGGAGAGCGCCCCCCTGCTCCGGCGTCTCGGCGGCCGTGACGGCGCGGGCGAAGCGGATCCGGGCGTCGCCGTCGAAGGGCTTCCCGTCGACCCCGAGGATGACGTCCCCCTTCCGAAGTACGCCGTCGGCCGGGGATCCGGGGCTCACGTCGGTGACGAGGATCTGGCGGGCGTCCGTGGTGTGGCCCTTCCAGGCCCACACCCATCCGCGTAGGCCGGTGGGTCCGAGGGTCCAGTCGTGCCCCTTGTCCGGCCGTCCCCCCTTCGTGAAGTCCGGCACCGGAGGCCGCTCGTCGGCGAGGGCCGTCACGGACTGCAGCGTCAGGAGGACCGGGACCAGGACCCGGCAGAAGATGTGGTTTCTCATCAGAGTGCTCCTCGGGAATGGGCGCTCACCGGCTCTCCATCAGCTTCAGCATGGCCTTTCCCATGGCATCGCCGATCAGGAAGTAGGTCTCGGCGTTCCGGTTCCAGTGGAATCCCTGATTCGCCGGGCTGGCTTCCGCCGGCCGCCAGAAGTCCTTCGTCCCGACGAACGCTACGTTCCCCTTGAACTCCGGATATTCGGCCACCGCCGCCTGGGCCTTCATGAGCGAGAGGGCACGGGGATGCTTCTCCTCGGGCCCGCTCATGCCCGTCTCCGCGATCACGAACGGCAGCTTGGGGACGCCCAGGTCCTTGCGGACGTCGCGGATCAGGTGAGCCAGGTTCCGCTCGTATTCATCGTTGTAGGCCTGGTTGACGCGGTCGTTCCAGCCCTGGTGCCAACCGAAGCCGGCGATCTCGTACCCCTGCCCGTCGTAGCGCGGGAAGAGGGTCTTCAGGTTGGCCAGCACCTCTTTCACATGGGCCATCATCGCCGTATACGAAGGCCCGACCTCGCCTCCCGCGCTGGGAGGCCGGAAGTCCTTGGCCAGGCTCTTGCCCCCCCAGGCGGTCTTGATCAGCAGGACCGGCGTGTCGAAGGAGTCCCCTACCCTATGTCCGAACTGCAACTCTGGACCGATGGCGTCCCCCTTGGGGCTGAAGCCCACCGTGAGACCGCCCGTGCGCCCCAGGTACCAGATCCAGACGTCCTCGCGCACGACCCAGTTGCCCTTGGCGTCGACCAGGTGCTTGAAGCGGGGGGCGGAAGCGGGGTCCTTGAGCAGGGACTCCAGCGTCCCCGGCTTCTCCCCGCGGATCATCCCCTGCCCCTCCATGTTAGACTGGCCCGCGAGGACGAAGACCTTCACCGGCCCGCGCGGCTCGCCGGGACCTGCGGTCGCCAGGACCGCGGCAAGCAGCATCAGGATCTGCATGTCATTTCACCTTTCCCAGGAGCTCGACCATGGCCTTGCCCATGGCTTCACCGACATTCATGTAGGTTTCCGCGTTGCCGCCATAGTGGCTGTTTCCGCTGCCGCCGAGAGACAAGGGGTTGGAATAGACCGTGGCCACGTTGCCCTTGAACTCCGGATGCTTGCCGCTGCTGCCGTCCACGGCAAGCTGGGCCTCGAGCACCTTTCCCCCGTTGCCCCCGCTGCCCTTCACGGCTTCGCCCAGGGTGGCCAGGACGAACTTCGCGTTCGGGGCATTGAAGTCCTTGCGCAACTGCTTGATGAATCGGACCAGGTTCTCCTCGTACCTGCCCGCATGCACGGGGTTTCCGCCGTCCTTCTCGCCCTGCCAGAAGAAAAAGCCCGCGACCTCGCACTTCGTCGCTCCCGGGTAGTGCGTGCCGATGTCCGCAATCGCCTTCTTCGCATCCGCGGTGTCATCGTCATACTGCTTGCCCGCGTACCAGCCGATCGGCTTCGGCTCGGTGCCTTTCGCCCAGGAGTCGGGGGAATCCTTGTAGCCGGCGTAGATCTTCCCATCCACCTCGAACCGCTCGCTGCCCGGCGGCAGGAGATCCCAGCCGAGGCTACGGTTGCCGATGCAGCACTTGAGGATCATGACCGGCGCCTCTACGGCATTCCCTGCGACATGCCCGAGGCCGAACTCCGGACCGATGGTGCCGCCCTTGACGGCCATCCATTCGTTGTTGAGCGGGCCCTTGCCGGACATGTACCGCACGAAGCGGACATCCTTCCGCTCGGACCACTTCCCCGCCTCATCCACAAGGTAGGGGTACTTGTTCTTGGTCTTCACCGCATTCTCGAGGGAGCCCTCCCCACCGGTGATCTTACCCATGCCCACCATGTTGGACTGGCCCATCAGGATGAAGACCTTGACCGGCTTGGTCATGTCCGCCGGCTTTCCATCGGGCCTGGGCAACGGCGGTTTCGGGTCCTGTCCATCGGCGGGGGGGAGTGCGGCGGCCAGGATGAACGCCGCCAAAGCCAGCGTCCACATTCTCATCGGCATGCTTGATCAACCTCCTCTTCGGCCTTTCCGCGGCCGTCGCCCGCGAGACTCCGCTACTGCGGACCCTCGCGCAGCCCGTGCTTGTCGTAGAGTCGCTTCCAATAGCTTTTCCAATAGCCGTCGTAGTAATCCTGCGCCGCCGCTTCGATATGATCGAGCTTGACCATCTTTGGTGCGGTCGTCGGGTCGTACTCCTTGTGGTGTTCCGTGCCGGCCCGCGTGCGGGGGG
>JAHFOU010000317.1 GCA_023261525.1 Planctomycetota bacterium
GTCATGCCGCTTCAGGAAGGCCAAGGCCTCCGCGGCCTCCGGGACGGAGATCCGCCTCCGGAGGCGTCGGCTGATCCAGGCGGGATCCGCCCGGAAATCCGGGACCCTCGTCAGGCCGAACACCACATACCGGGACCATTGCCTGAGGAGGTCCAGGACGACCGCCTGCGGCGGATTGACCCTTCGCCATTCGTCCAGCCACCGCCTCAACGCCCCCGTCGCAATCCTCCGGGCGGCCGGGCCGGAGGCCTGGTTGGCCGTGACCAGGAGATCGAAGTACTCGCTCTCGGCCGGCCCTAGGCCGAGGCCCTTGCCGTAGGCCCGGATCGAATCCGGCGTGAGCTTCTTCCCGCCGAGGATCCCCTTCAGGTGGCTGCGGGCCACCCCCGCGCGCTTGGCGAAGAAGCCATAGGAGAACGCGGGATCCTGGCGCTTGCGGGCATCGTAGTAGTCCTGCAGGAAGCGCCGGTAGTCAGCGTAGTCCAAGACCTTCGGCAGGGTGGGCGGCTTGGCCATGACCGCCTAGTATCCGCCAAAACCCCCAGCCATGCAGGAATTTTGGATTCGGACCGGGGCCCTAGGGCGCCGGCGGCGGCGCCTTCGTATCGAACCTCAAGGTGTGGAGGGGATCCTGGACGGGGAAGGCCTTCCCTTCCTTCTTCAACTGCTCCTGCATGCCCCGTATCCACTCGGGCGTGTACCACCACTCCTTGGCCAGGGCCGTCCAGAGCTCGGACTTGGGAAGACGGGGATCCACGCGCCGGACGCGCTCGACCAGCTCCTGAGGAGTCTGGTAGGAATAGAAGGGGGCCACCACAAACCGGCACCACTGGGGCGTGTTCCGCCAGACTCCATGCTCGTCGATGCCATCTTTCGTGAGGGTGCTGGGATAGACGAGGTGGAGCTTGTCCCTCAGATGAGCACGGAAGGGGACTTGGTCCCCGGGGCCGTCGTAGTAGTCGTTGGCCAGGCCGTCGGCAAGATGGATGCCGACCAGGATCTTCCGGCCCACGTCCGGGTCCTGCCAAAAGACAAAGCCGGTCCTGTTGCCGATCAGACAGGACCCCTCCATATTGTCCAGCGTGTCGGTCACCCCATCCTCTTCGTTGAGGACCTCATAGAAGGAGGTGGTGGTCTTGTTGAACATCAGGAAGAAGCGGATCCCGGACTCGTCCTGGATCTGGCCGACGAACTCCTCGTCCGGAAGCAGCGGGAGGACCCGCGGCGGGGTCTCCCCCGTGGGAGGCAAGGTGAAGTGCACCGTCTTTCCCTGGAAGCTGACGTCGTAATGATGATCGTCCCGCTTGAGCACGTCCAGGCCGTCCTTCTGCGTGATCGTGCACATCTTGCATTCCCGATCCTTATCGGGCATGGGGAAGTAGGCGAAGGAGAGCATCCCCTTGTCCAGGTCCGCAAGGCGCACGTTACCCCAGACGGTCCTGTCCCCTTGGCGGGGGATATGGAAGTAGTAGAAGCCTTCCGTGGGATAGGCGATGGCCCTGGAGGGGATCCAGGAGAAGACGTAGGCGAACATCGCCTGGGAATCCTGGTAGTCGGGCGGTGTGCGGCTGGGCCAACGCCAGAGGATGTTGAGCCCGGAGGAATAGGCGGAGGCCAGGGCGTCGCAAGCCATGCCTGCGGACAGGGTGCCGTAGCGGGCCTCCAGGCGCTGGATCCAGAACTGGTTGAACTCGATCGGCATCAGGGCCAGGTGAAGGCCCAAGGGCCCCGCCAGGGCCGCCAACACCAGGTTGACGGCCCACCAGCGGCGGCGTTTCAGCAAGGAAAGCATCTTGGGCACCGGGTGACGTTAGCGCAACGCTCGCCCCCGTCGCAACGCCGATCTCCGACCTCGACCAAGATTCAGGGGGTGCCGGGAGCCGGCTCGTCCCAGCTGATGCTGCTCAGATCGTGGAAGTGGGAGTTTCCCCAGTGATCGTTGGAATTGGAGTAATGGGAATCGGAGCTTTCCTGGTGCGTCCACGAGTACCCGTTATGCGTCGTGCTGGTGTAATAGTGCGTGTCACTGGAGGCGTCATGGTCCGGCCAGGGCACGGGAAGCGCCGGGATGGTCACGATCTTCAGATACGGGGTCGCGGCCAGTTGAGAGCATTTCCCGGAATCCATGGCCGCCGCTTCGGCCTTCCAGAGCAGGGCGTACCCGCTCCACGCCAGGGTCAGGGCCAGAACCAGGCTCACGCGCTTGGACCAGGACGTTCCGGATGTCATGCAAGACCCCTCCTGACCTTGGGAAGCGATCCACGGACTATAGGCCCGGGAGTCCGGGCGTCCATCCGGGGAAGCGGTTTTCCCCGTGGGACGCTTCCCATGCCCATGCCGGGATCCCCATCCTTCGCTCGAAGAAGGTGTTCAGCGTCCGTTGAACGGTTTCGGAAGCGTGGGAAACCTACTTTTCCAAGGTGGACAGAAGAACGGGATCCCACAGCAAGCAATACAGGTTCGACCCTGTCCTCTTGGAGCGCGGGGACGGCAGGACTTCCCTGACCCATTGCCTGAACTTGCCTTCCAGGGCACGCACTTCCGAAGGGGTCAACGCCGCGGCCATGATGCATTCGTCATGCTGGGGAGGGCGCGGGAAGGTGCTCAGCGCTTCCCGGTAGAGATCCTGGGCATTCCCCTGAAGAAGGCGGTCGAGTTCGGGCGAATTCCCGAAGCTCTCCAGCCTGCCCGTCAGGGTGCTCAGGAGACGCTTCCCCCGGGTTCGGATGAACCCATGCCGGCGCAGGAACTCCAGGGCTTCCGCGGCCTCCGCCACGGAGACGCGCTCCCGGAGCCGGCGGCGGATCCAGGCGGGGTCCGCCCGGAAGTCCGGAAGCTTCGTCGACGCGAACACGACGTACCGCGACCAGCGGCGGAACAAACCCAACACGGCTTCCTCCGGAAGGGTGACCGTCTGCCACTCATGCAGCCACCGCCTCAGCGCCCCTGTCGCCGTCCGCTTGGCGGCCGGACCTTTGGCCTGGTTGGCCTGGACCAGGAGCGCGAAATACTCGCTTTCCCTCTCGTCCAGCCCCAACCCGCGCGCGTAGGAGCGCACCGAGGCGGGGGAAAGGTTCTCCCCGTTGATCACCCCCTTCAGATGGCTGCGGGCGACCCCCGCCCGCTTGGCGAAGGCACCGTAGGAGAACGCAGGGTCCTGGCGCTTGCGGAAGTCGTAGTGGTCCTGCAGGAAGCGCCGGTAGTCGGCGTAGTCCGTGACCTTGGGGAGGGTGCGGGGCATGGCATCAGTCCCTCGGCGTGGGCGGCAGGCCCAGCCGTCTCTTCAGCTGCGCAATCGC
>JAHFOU010000034.1 GCA_023261525.1 Planctomycetota bacterium
TCGAAGATCACGGCCGGGATCTCGGCGTAGTAGCCGAGGCCGGCGAATTCGGCCATGAGCGAGATGCCGGGGCCGGCCGTCGAGGTCATGGCGCGGGCACCGGCCCATCCGGCCCCCAGGACCATGCCGATGGAGGCCAGCTCGTCCTCGGCCTGGACCACCGCATAGGTGGCCTTGCCGTCGGCGGTGTGGCGATGCTCCTTGGCGAAATCGATGAAGTTCTCGACCAGGCTCGAGGAGGGCGTGATCGGATACCAGGCCACCACGGTGCACCCGCCGAACATGGCGCCGAGCGCGCAGGCGGCGTTACCCTCGATCAGGAACTTGCCCTGGGTCTTGTTCATCTTCTCGACGAAGAAGGGGTCGCTCTTCTTGAGGTTCTCCTTCGCCCACTTCATCCCGACCTGGATGGCGCTCAGGTTGGGCTCGATGGCCTTGGTCTTGCCGGAGAACTGATCGGTGACGACCTGCTTGGTGACCTCGAAGTCCAGGCCCAGCAGTTCGATCAGCACGCCCACGTAGAGCATGTTGGTCAGGAGCTTCCTGAGGCGGGCGTCGGGGATCTGCTTCTCGGCGATCTCCTCGAAGGGCACCGCGTAGCAGATCACGTCGGGGCGGCTGTATCCGGCGGGGAACTTGTAGGTCGCCTCGTGGATCAGGACGCCCCCGGCGTTCACCGCATGGACGTCCTCGGCGAAGGTCGTCTCGTTGAGGCAGACCAGGATGTCGATCTCCTTCTTCCGCGCGACATAGCCGTCCTTGCTGGCCCGGACGGTGTACCAGGTCGGCAGGCCGGCGATGTTGGAGGGGAAGAGGTTCTTGGCCCCGACGGGGATCCCCATCCGGAACATCGTCTTGGAAAGCACGATGTTCGAGGTCTGGGACCCGGATCCGTTCACGGTGGCCACCTGGATGGACACGTCGTTGACGATGCGCTTGGCGCTCATGAATCTCCTCTGGGAAGGGGAGGCGGTATCCTAAGGATCCCTTGGGGAGGGGGCAAGGCAGATCCGGGCCAGGACCACGCCCTCCCGCTCCAGGGCAAGACCCGACCCCTGGCGCAGGGCCTTGAGCCCCGGGGGCAAGAGCATGCTGCGGCGACCGGAGACCAGCAGGACCCCCCCCGGTCCCGTCCGGGAACCCGGAGGCAGCCAGCCCGTGGCCGTCAGGAAAGCCGCGTAGTCCTCCCCCATCGGCTCCGTTTTCAGCATCAGGGGACGCCGGGGGAGTCCAGCCAGGAGCTCCGGCGTCAGGGCGTCGCCCCAGTAGGTGGTCTCCATCCCCAGGCGCTCGGCGCCCTTCAGGCCTCCGACCAGAGGCGAGTAGTAGGACAGCAGGCAGGGATCCAGGGCGCACAGCCCGACGAGGATGGGCAGGACGACGAGGGCGGACAGGGCCAGCTGGCGCCTCAGCCCCGAGAGGGCCCCCAGGGCCAGGTCCATGCCCCGCCCGGCCAGAAGGGCCAGGAAGGGGAAGGCGGCCAGGAAGAGGCGGACCCCGTCGTAGCGCGGCACCCCCGGCAGGCAGGCCAGGCCCAGGGTGAAGGCCAGGTGGAGACCCAGCCATCCGGCGCCGGCTTCCTTCCTTCTCAGGATGCGCCCGGCCCCGAGGAGGGCGGCCGTCAGAATCGCCGGCGGCAGGGTGATCCCCGCCATCACCAGGGGGTAGTGCCAGGGCGGATAGGCGTGGTCGTAGACCGTGCCGCAGTACAGGCTGGGCACGATCCAGCGGGCCGACTTGTTCAGGAGGTAGTCCTGGATCCGGAGCGAAGGCTCGGCCCAAAGCCAGGGCCAGCCCGCGAAGAAGACGGCGCAGCCGAGGGGAAGCACGGCCAAGGCCTGGAGAAAGGTCAGATCCTTCTTCAGGAGTCCCCAGGCCAGCAGGGGTGCGATCAGGAAGATGCCGTTCACCTTGGTCAGAAGGGCCAGACCCCAGAGAAGGCCAAGGAGGCCGGCGCCCTTCCAGCCTTTGAGGCCTTTGAGGGACAGCGCCGCCGCCAGCATCCAGACCAGGGCCATGGGCAGGTCCAGCTCGGCCAGATGGGCATGGGCCAGGACACGGGGCATGAGAACCAGACTGAACCCGGCCCAGAGGCCGGCCCGGTTCCCGAAGAGCCGGGCCCCGGTCCCGGCGGTGAGGGCGACCAGGGCCACGAAGAGGAGGCCGCCCACGGCCCGGGCCGGGGCCAGGGGGCCGAAGTGGTCCCCGCCGAGATGGATGGCCGCGCCGTAGAGGAGCTTGGCCGCCGGCGGGTGCTCGTGGTTGGGGATCCAGGCGGGGGTGACCGGGCCGCCCTTTTCGATCCAGTCGACGTAGGAGTAGCCGGAGATGCAATAGACCGGCTCGTCCCAGGTGAGGCCCGGGGCGGCGCCGAGGAGGACGGCCAGGAGGGCGGCGAGGGCAGCGGCCCGCCAAGGAGCGAGCAGCACGCGACCGATCACAGCACGGTGTACTTCGGCCCGCCCCCGCCCTCGGGCGGCACCCAGGTGATATTGCCGAAGGGATCGCGGATGTCGCAGGTCTTGCAGTGCACGCAGTTCGAGGCGTTCAGCTTGATGGGCCCCTTCCAGCCTTCCCCGGGAGCCTTCTCCTTCTCGTAGACCGCCGCCGGGCAGAAGCTCTCGCAGGGCGCATGGCCGCCGAAGGTCTTCAGGCACATCTGGCAGGTCTCGGCCGAGCGGATCAGGAGGTGGGGAGGCTGATCCTCCTCGTGCAGGGTGCCGGAGTGGAAGACGTCGTCCACCTTCGAGAAGGTCAGCTTGCCGTCATAGGCCATGGTCCTCGGGCCCGGTCCCGGCCGGGCGTGGGCGTGGTCCGGGGACGAGAGCAGACGGTTCCCGCCCAGGGGGTCCAGGCCCCCCAGCGCGGTCTGGGCCCCGGCGCGCAGCATCCCGAGCCACATCGGGCCCTCGAAGGCCGCGTGGAAGTTCCGCGAGGACCACATCTCGTCGCGGGCCCAGGATTTCTCGAAGGCCTCGGGGTAAGCGCGCAACGTCTTCTCGGAGGAATCCTCCTTCAGCAAGGACTGGAAGGCCGCCTCGGCCGCCAGCATCCCGCTCTTGATGGCCAGGTGGATGCCCTTGAGCCGGGGGGCGTTCACCATCTCCGCGCTGTCCCCGATCAGCATCACGCCGTCGGCCGCCAGCCTGGGGATGGAGAAGTAGCCGCCCTCGGGCACGGCCTTGGCCCCGTACTGGAGGAGCTTGGCGCCGGCCAAAATCTTCCGAATGTAGGGGTGGGTCTTCAGCCTCTGGAGATCCTGGTGGGGATCGCAGAAGGGGTCGGATGTGTTCAGCCAGGTCACGAAGCCCACCACCAGGCGCCGGTTCCCCATCCCGTAGAGGAAGGAGCCGCCCATGGTACCCCCGGAGAGCGGGAAGCCCATCGTGTGCAGGACCTTGCCCTCGAAGCGGTCGTCCGGAAGCTCCCAGACCTCCTTCACGCCGGTGCCGTAGGCCGGGGGATTCCTGCCCTCGTCCAGGCCCAGCTTGGCGCGCAGGACCTTGGTCAGGGTCCCACGGGGCCCTTCCCCCAGGATGGTGACCTTGGCCTTGAGGTCGATGCCGGGCTCGAAGTTGCCCTTCCTCTCCCCGCGCTTGGAGACGCCCTTGTCCCCGGTGCGGACCCCGACGACCCGGCCCCCCTCGAAGAGGAGCTCGCGTCCGGAGAAGCCCGTGAAGAGGCTGACCTCGCGCTCTTCCACCTTGGGCGCCAGCCAGCGGCAGAGCTCGGAGAGGGAGACGATGACGTTGCCGTGGTTCCGCATCGGGGGCGGGACCACCGGAAGGCGGACGTAGGTGGTCTCGGTGAGGTGGAGGACCTCCTCCTCCCCCACCTCGGCCTGGACGGGACAGCCCTGCTCCCGCCAGTCCGGCATCAGCTCCCAGATCCCCCGCGGGTCCATGACGGCGCCGGAAAGGCCCAGGTTCCCGACCTCGGCGCCCTTCTCGATCACGGCGATCTGGGGCGCGAGGGGCTTGGCCCCGGGCTTGGCGTTGTGGGCCTTGACCAGCCCGGCCAGATGGTAGGCGCAGGCCAGGGAGGCCGGCCCCGCCCCCACCAGCAGGACGTCGACCTCCATCACCTCGTGCGGCACGTCGTCAGGCACGACCGGGAGAATAGCCCCGACGCGGCGGCGGCGTCAACGCGGCAAATCCCCTTGACATCATTTACTCAATAGGCTAAATGTTTCCGCATGACCAAGCCCCGCGCGGAGCGTGACCTGGAGGATCTGGAGAGCGTCTTCGCCGCCCTGGCGAACGCCTCCCGGCGCCACATCCTCCAGGTGCTCCAGTTCCGCGGCGGCAGCATGTCGGCTGGGGAGATCGCCGGGCGCTTCTCCTGCAGCTGGCCGACCACGACCCGCCACCTCCAGACCCTCCAGGCCGCCGGGCTGGTGCGGGTGAAGCGGCAGGGACGTCAGAGGATCTATGCCCTGGACCGGGCCCGGCTGAGGAAGGTCACGGGAAGCTGGCTGAATACATTCCACCCTACAAGGAGGACCGCCCGATGAAGGACAAACCCGAGGTCGTCTTCGCCGTCTACCGCCCCAAGAAGGGGAAGGCCAAGGTCCTGGAAGGCCTGGCCCGCAAGCACTCCCCCCTCCTGCGCCGGCTCGGCCTGATCACCCGCCGGCCCACGATCCTCGTCCGCGCCAAGGACGGCACCCTGTTCGAGGTCTTCGAGTGGAAGAGCGCGAAGTCGGCCCGCCTGGCCCACGAGCATCCGGCCGTCGCCAAGGTCTGGGAGACCATGGGAACGCACGGGCAGTTCCTGCCGCTCAAGGACCTGTCGGAGGCCGCCTGCCCCTTCGCCCACTTCTCCCCCCTGGCCTAAGGGAAAGGATTGGCTATCATCCCCGGTCCCATGCGGACCGTGAACGTCGGGCTCGTCGGATTCGGCAACATCGGCTCGGCCCTGGCCGAGACCCTCCAGCGGGATGCCGCCCGCCTGGAGCGCTCCTCCGGCGTGCCCCTGAAGCTGGTCCGGGTGGCCGACCGCAACCGCGGCCGGAACCGCCGCTCCCTGAGGGACCCGGGCATCCTGACCACGGACATCTCCAAGGTCGTCCGCGACCCCGGCATCGACGTGGTCGTGGAGCTCATCGGCGGCGTGCCCGACGCCCGGCGTATCGTGATGGGCTCCCTGGCGGCCGGCAAGCACGTGGTCACGGCCAACAAGCACCTGCTCTCCGAGCACGGCGGCGAGATCGTCCGGGCCGCCGCCCGCCGGCACCTATTGGTCGGCTTCGAGGCCGCCGTCTGCGGAGGCGTCCCCCTGATCAAGGCCCTGCGCGAAGGCCTCATCGCCAACCGCATCCGCCACGTCCTGGGCATCCTCAACGGCACCACGAACTTCATCCTGACCCGGATGAGCGAGACGGGCATGGACTATGCCGACGCCCTGGCCGAGGCCGGGCGCCTGGGCTTCGCCGAGCCCGACCCCCGCCTGGACGTGGACGGCTGGGACACCGCGCACAAGGCCAGCGTCCTGGCCTGGCTCATCTTCGGGCAGACCCTGCCGTCCTCGAGGTTCCGCGTCGAGGGCATCCGCTCCATCTCCCGCGAGGACATGACGGCCGCCGAGCGCCTGGGATGCCGGATCAAGCTGATCGCGGTGCTGAGCGAGGAGAAGGGCCGGCTCTGGCTGGGCGTGCACCCGGCCCTGGTCCCCTCCGTCCACCCCCTGGCGGACGTGCGCAACGAGTTCAACGCGGTCTACCTGGAAGGCGACCTGACCGGCCCCCTCCTCTTCTACGGCCGCGGGGCCGGGAAGAAGCCCACCGTCAGCGCGGTGATCTCGGACCTGGTCGACATCGGCGCCCACATCCTGCGCGGGGAGCGCACGGTGATCGGCTCGGTGCCGGCGGTCAGCATCCGGGGGCTTTCGGACCCGGGGGAGTTCAAGACGGAGTACTACCTGCGCTGGAAGGTCGCGGACGAGCCCGGCATGATCGGCCGCATCACGGCCTGCCTGGGCAAGGCGGGCGTCAACATCGCCTCGGTGACGGGGGCCCCGTCGGGAACGGGCCTGGGCCGGGTGGAGATCGTGACGGGCCTGAGCCGCGAGGGCCAGGTCCTGAAGGCCGTGAAGGCCGCCGACCGCATCCCCGGGGTGCGCTCGAAGGGGCGTCTGCTCAGGTTCGAGCGCGGGCTGGTTGGATAGCGACCACCTCCAGCTCCACCGAGACCGAGCCCTTCCATTCGTTGATCTTCGGCGTGAAGGCCAGATCCAGGCCCTCGCGCACGGCCAGGAGCCGGTCCACCCCCTCCCCCTGGTTGAAGGCGACCGCCCGCATCGATCCTCCCCCGGCAAGCGAGCGGACCAGGAACGAGAGGTGCTTGCCCTCCACCCCCATGCGCTTGGGCTCCCCCGCCAGCCTCAGGCCCCGGGCCACGAAGACCGGCGCCGGGTTCCCCTCCCCGTGCGGCGCCAGGCGGGCCAGATCCCGCACCGGGCCTTCCCGCAAGCGTTCCAGGCCGACCTCCAGGTCCACCTGAGTCACGGGCTTTGGCGTTTCCCCGCCGGACCAGGAGGACAGGGTCTTCTCAATCGAAAGCCGCACCGGCTCCAGCGCCTCCTTCCGCATCGTGAAACCCGCCGCGTAGGCGTGGCCCCCGAAGGCGACGAGGTGCTCCTTGGCCTCGGCCAGGGCTTCCGTGAGATGGAAGCCGGGAATGGAGCGGCCCGAGCCCTTGGCCAGCCCGGTCTCCGGATCGATGGCCGCGAGAAGCACCGGCCTGGAGAAGCGCTCGGCCAGCTTGGAGGCCGCGATGCCCAGCACCCCCAGGTGCCAGCCCTCGTCGCCCATCACCAGGACCGGGGAGAGGGAGGCCTCCGCGCGGGCCCGGGCCGAGGCCACGACCCCGCGCTCCACCTCCCGACGCTCGCGGTTTAATCCCTCCAGTTCCTGGGCCAGGCCCTCGGCCTCCGCCTCGTCCGCCGTGGTCAGCAGGCGCACGGCGAGGTCGGCCGCGGCCAGCCGCCCTCCCGCGTTGATGCGCGGCCCCAGGCCGAAGGCCAGGTCCCGCTCGGTCAGGATTCCTTCCGCCTTGGCCAGCCGCTTCAGGGCCATGAGCCCGGGCAGGCGGCTCTTCTGGAGGGCCTGCATGCCGAAGCGGACCAGGACCCGGTTCTCGCCGTCCAGGGGCGCGGCGTCGGCCACCGTCGCCAGGGCCACCAGGCCCAGGGCGTCCATCAGGAAGTCGCGAACCTCCGGGGAGGCCTTGCGGCCCGGCCCCAGCTCCTGGGCCACGGCCCAGGCCAGCTTGAAGGCCAGGCCGGCCCCGCAGAGCTCCTTGTACGTCGAGGCGCAGGCCGGCTGGTGGGGGTTGATGAGGGCCAGGCAGTGCGGGAGGCGCTCCGGCAGGGCGTGGTGGTCGGTGACGATGAGGTCGATGCCGAGCTCCCTCGCCCTCTCCGCGGCCTCCCAGGCCGAGATCCCGTTGTCCACGGTGACGGCCACGTCGGCGCCCTCGGCGGCCATGCGCTCGACGCCCGGTACCTTGAGGCCGTAGCCGTCCTTCACCCGGTGCGGGATCAGCCAGCGCGGCTCGGCCCCCAGGCGGCGCAGGAACATCAGCAGGATGGCCGTCCCGGAGGTGCCGTCCACGTCGTAGTCCCCGCAGATCCAGATCCTCTGCTTCTCCTTCACGGCCAGGGCGAGGCGGCGGGCGGCGGCCTCCACGCCCAGGATGGTGCCGGGGTCCGAGAGGTCGTCCAGGCGGGGCGTCAGGAAGCGGCGGCAGGCCTCGGGGGTGTCCAGCCCCCGCCTCAGGAGGAAGCCGGCGGCCAGCAGGCCGATGCCGGCCGAGGCGGCCAGGGCCTCGGCCCGGACGGCGGCCTCCGGGGCCGGCAGATCCCAGCGGCGGTCGAACACCTTACGCGCCCAGGCGCGCCGAGGCCTTGGCCAGGACCTCGGTTTCCAGCGTGCGGGCCTCGGCGCAGAGGCGCTCGGCCTCCTGCCTCAGGCGGGCGGCCACCACAGGATCCTTGATGGCCCCGGCGTTGATGCGGACGTTCCAGGCGGCGCCTTCCAGACCGGCGCGGGCCTGGAGGGCCGAGACCGCGGCGTCGGACACCGCGTTCACGTTGCCCTTCTCGGCGGCGAAGCGGGCCAGGGCCAGGACCTCCAGGCAGGCCCGCATGGTCTCCAGGGGCACCTCGCTGGCGGCCAGCAGGGCCTTCTGGAGGGCGGCGGTGCGGGCCGCCTTCTCCGCATCCGTGGCCTTGGGGAGCTTCATGGCGGCGGAGACCCCGTCGAAGGAGGCGCTGTCCTCGTCCATGAGGCGGGCCAGGCGCTCCCGGAGCGCGGCGGCCTTGGGCGCCATCGCCTTCATCTCCGCGTCGCAGGCCTCGTAGCCCTTCTTGCCCGCCGTCAATCCCGCCACCATGCCCGCCAGGGCCGCACCCAGGGCGCCGGAGAGGGCGGCCGCGGCCCCCCCGCCGGGCGTGGGCCTGGACGAGGCCAGGTCCTCCAGGAAGCCGTTCAGGGTGGGCGCCTCGCCCATCGCATCCTTGAGGCGGTTCTCGAAAACCTGCTCGGAGGAGTAGCCGATGGGCCTCATCAGGTCCACGGCCGAGCGCTCCAGGGCCTCGCGGGGGATGAGGCCGATGACCTCGGCCCCCTTCACGGCGATGCCGCGGCGGGTAGCCTCCTCCGCCACCAGGCCGAAGACCTTGCCGGGCGAGGTCACGTGGAAGTCGAGCAGGTTCACCGAGACCTGGACGGCCTTGCCGTCCTCGATCGCGAACCCCCGGGCCTGGACGGCGGGCAGGCCCCCACTGCTCTCCCGCAGGCGCTTGGCCAGGTCCTGGGCGAAGGCCAGGTCGGTGGAGTCCAGGTTCACGTTGAAGGCGATGAGGAAGGGCCTCGCCCCCACCGCACAGGCTCCGGCGGTGGGATGGACCTTCGAGGGCCCGAAGTCGGGCTCGAGGTCGGGCTTCGCCTTCATGGCCTCGAACTCGCCCTTGCGGATGTCGGGCAGGCGCTTGCGCTCCGGGCGGGTGGCGGACTCGGCATAGAGGAAAACGGGCAGGCCCAGCTCCCGGCCGATCCGTTCCCCGACTTTTTTCGACAGGGCCACGCAGTCGGCCATGGAGACCCCCTGCACGGGGACGAAGGGGCAGACGTCCATCGCGCCCATGCGGGGGTGCTGGCCCTTGTGGCCGTTCAGGTCGATCTCGCGCACGGCCACGGCGGCGGCGCGGAAGGCGGCCTCGGCCATGGCCTCGGGGGCCCCGGCCAGGGTCAGGACGCTGCGGTGGTGGTCGGCGTCCAGCTCGACGCCGAGGACGGCGCATCCGGGGACGGCCCGGGCGGCGTCGGCGATGCGGGCGACGAGGGCCTGGTCACGGCCTTCGCTGAAGTTGGGGACGCATTCGACGACGGCAGGCATGGCCCGGCATCATAGGGAGCCCGGGGCGGAGCCTCAAGGATCCCAGCGGAGGATGCGGGGCCCGGACATCCCCTGCCAGGCGAAGGTGATGTCGTCGAACCAGGGGGTTTCCAGGGCCGGATCGTTCAAGGGATCCGGCAGGTTGAGCTTGAAGCGGACGCGATAGCGGAAACCGGAGAGCGGGAGATCGACCGCCGCCCCCTGCCCCAACGTCCTCAGCGGCAGGCTCGTCAGGGTGCCGGCGGCATTCAGAAGATCGACTGCCACCGCGGCACGGTCCAGCGTGGGATCGATCCGCCGCGTCGTGATGCTCTGGTCCAGGACCTCCTGCCGGGTTTCCCGGGGGAGGTATTGGGTCCAGCGGGCGCAAAGGAGGCGTGCGGGGCGGCCCGCCACCGGCGCCAGGACGGTGGACAGGAAGGCCCCGTCATCGCCCTTGTAGTAGCGCCCGTCCTGGTAGCGGACGGCGGCCCAGGCGGTGCTCTTGGCCAGGGCCCAGCTTCCCGTGTCGCCGAAATCGCAGATCGCCAGCTCGTCCAGGATCTGGTTGGGGATCGCGTCGCCGTCGTACATCCCGACACGCTGATACCCCAGGACGAAGGCGGGCACGCTCCCGAAGAGATCCTCGCTTCCGGGGAGGGAGTACTGGCTCTGGTACGCCGCCGGAGTCGCCGGAACCGCATCCGGGCCGGGCACGCCCAGGCCACGGAGGTCGCAGTGCAGGTCGTACCCGGCCCCGCAAGGCTCGTCCGTGTCCAGGTGAAGGGTCATCAGCAGCCATCGAAGGCCCGGCTCGCGCACGCGATCCCCGTCGAACCGGACCGTCTCCTGACGCTCGTACCCCGTGTTGAAGCTGTCGGCGCCCTGGTGGCTCTCCATGAGGATCCCGTACACCTGGGCCTGCCGGCCTATCATCAGCACCTGGGTCTCCGCCCCGAAACATACGCAGGTCAGGTGGGGCCCCACGGTCCCGTCGCCCGCGGTAAAGGTCGCGCAGGACGGCTTGACCCAGTAGCTGATCACGGCGTGGTTGGTCGGAAACCCGCTCGTCAGGGTCATGGGAGGAAAGTTGGCCGTGGAATAGGCCGGAGACCGCTGCCGCTGGGCGTGGAACCCGTCGGGGTACAGGGTGTTCGGCTCAAGCGGGGAGGCCGGCCACACGCTCTGCGCGGGATCCGAGGACAGGAGGGCCCCGCCCGGCCCCGGGGAGAGCAGGTCCGTCACCCCGGCGTCCCCGTCCCAGCCGTCGTCGAAGTGGTGCAGGAACTTCAGGCCGGCCCCAGCAGGACGGGAGTCGGGGGGATCCAGTGGCGGCATCTCCACCGTGGCCAGGGCGATGGCCCCGTCGAAGTCCGCGGCCTTGGCGGGAAGCGCCATGGGCGGACAGGGATAGGTCATCACGGCCAGGCCCCGACCGCCCCAGTTTCCCCAGGAGGCCCCTGCGCCGGCGGTCCTGGCGCCGGAGGAAAGGGACAGGCAGCTGTCCGGGGTGGCGTCCGGGGTCCTCCCTCCGAGGAAATCCTTCTGGGAGGTCTGCCTCAGGAAGGAGAACGCCTCCACCCGGTTGCCGAGGGAACGCTCCGCCAGGAGCCGCCCGTCGGGGCCCAGGACCCTCCCCACGCAGGAGACCGTGAAGACCCCGGTGGGGACCAGGCTTCCCTCCGTGGACCAGACGTTCAGGTCCGACTTGTCCAGCCAGTAGTGCATCAGCTCGTCGGGAAGCTGCTTGTTGAGATGGGTGTTGGGATCGAAATTGGCCTTGAGCAGGGCCGCGCCGCCGGAATCGCAGCCGTCGATGAGTTCATCCGCAATCATGCCGTTGATCATGCCGGGCACGAGGCTGTCGCACCATTCGGAGAAGTCCTCCCAACAGACGAAAGGTGCGGCGGCCCGACGGGCCAGCAGGGCGTCGACGATCCGGGAGGCCAGGGCCGGGGAGATTTCGTAGGGGTGCGGGGTGTTCAAGGGGGCGAACCAGGAGTTTCCCCTCAGGCCCTGGACGAGGGCCGCGAGCACGGGCCGGGGGGCCGCGTTGAGGTTCACGGGGGCCCGGCCCCCCTCTTCCAGGGCCAGGGGAAGGCGCCGCTTCTTCACCTCGCTCATCGCCTGGACCGGGATGGATTCCGCCGGATACCCGTTCGGATGGACGACCCCGGCATCCACCCAGCTCGAGACGGTCAGGTAGGGCGACAGGTCCTTGGAAAAGGGAATCCCCAGGGCCTGTTGGAGTTGACCGATGGAGCGGTAGCCGCCCACGGGGCGCTTGAGGATGGCCTGGCTCCCCAACCCCGGGACGCCGATCTCGGGCTGGCCCCCCAGAACGTCGAGGACGCGGACGAGCTGGCGGTTCCACCCCCGGCCGATGCCGTCGGCTCCGGCGGGCAAGGCGGGATCTGCCGGGGCCGTGACATCGACATCCCGGAAGTCCGGGATCCCGTCCCCGTCCCGGTCCGTGTCGTCCAGGAAGCCCCCGTTCACGTCGATCTTGGCCGACTCGTCCTCGATCTTGAGCGCATAGAGGCCATCGAGGCTCCCTGAATGCCCCCGCAGCCGGCCTTCCACCGGATTCGTCGCGGGAGCCGGCCCCGTCCACACGGAGAAACTGGGGCGCATGGCCTGCCGGACCGGGCAGGTGAGGACGTCGGCGGGCGTCCCCGCGCCGGTCCGCTGGAAGATCTCCTGGGCGGCCTCCCCGGACGACAACTGGCCGTCCCCGTCCCAATCCTCGCCGCCGTAGGCGCTCCGGCCCAGGGACGGATCCTGCCCGCAAGAGAGCCGGGCCAGGGCGTCCTCCATCCCTGAACGGGCCAGGAGCAGGGCCCGGGTGGCCTGCAGGCGCTGCTGGGAGGCCTT
>JAHFOU010000318.1 GCA_023261525.1 Planctomycetota bacterium
ATCCTACGGCCCTGTCCTCGGTGGGCTACAACGCCGTGCTGAGGCGGATGCTGGGGACCCTGGCCGGTGCCATCGACCGGGAGGACGGGGTCACGGGCAACGGCCCCGTGGACCAGGCGGATGGGGAGAGTCTGGTCGACCGGAGGCCAGACACGGGTTGGAGGGGCTGGGACCAGGTGCGCGACGTGGCCCTGGGGGGCAGCCAGGCCAAGCTGGACGCGCTCAAGCCCTGCCTGAGCCTGTGCAGCCAGGTGAACCGGAAGGTCATCCGCCCCAACGCGGTTCCGGGCATGGAGGGGACGGACTACCAGAGCTGGGCGGACATTAAGCTGGCGCACGAGACGTATCCCTCCCTGCCGGGTACCCGGGAGCCGGATTTCGAGCGACTCCCCGTCCTGCCGTCCGGAAGGCTCGTGGGCCGAGCCCCCGTGGACCTGGCCTGGGCCAGGACCCGCCGGAGCGCCCTGATCGCGCTCCTGGCCAACCTCAAGGGCCTCTATCTCGACGAGAAGGCCTCCCAGGACAGGACTCACGGCGACCGCATCGGGTCGATGCGCTCCGCGGAGATCGGGCTGGACTGGAACCTGGCCAGCGATGAATGCCGTCTGGCCGCCGACTGGATCCAGGCCTCCACCAGCGAGCTCAGGACCTGGGAGGCCTGGGACGCCTTCTGCGATACCATCCCGTTCACGGCGACCAGCAGCACGCCGGCCGCCACCAGCGACCTCCGCCAGGCCAAGCGGGACATCCTTAAGGCGAATTTTAACCCCAACAGCCGCCTGAACAAGTTCAGCCCCAACGCCTCCCTCTGGAGGAGCGTGGACAAGAGCGACCTCCTGGCCTATTCCACCGAGTTCAGCTTGCTCCCCCAGGTTCAGGCCCAGGAGCTGGGGTGCATGGGCCTCGTCCTGGGCGGGGACGGCCGGCTCCAGGCCAGCCGCCTGCTCAGGGCCGTCGTCGCCCCCGAGGCCCTCCTGACGCTGAGCACCCAGAAGGAGTTCGTCTGCGGGTCCTTGGACGGGGGGGATCTCCGCCAGCCCGGGCAGTCGGGGGTCCCGTTTCTCAGCCGCAACGAAGGCCCGGCGGCCAGCAAGAGCTGGGGCCATGCCCTGGGGCAGCCCGGGCTAGGGGATAAAGGCGCCGCCCTCCAGACCTTTCCCGAGGCCTGCGTGGACACCGGTTCCGGGCTCTCCACCCGGGCCGCCGACTATGACGGCTCGCTCCAGCTCGCCACCCTCGAGACCCCGGCGGAGGAGATGTATGGCGTGACGGCCACCGCCAAGGACATGAAGCTCCTGGCCCGCTACACGACGGGGTTGGACCTGGACGTCGCGGACGCCTACCCGGGGAACCCGCTGGGGAAGCAGAACCAGCCCGACGTACAGCAGGTGACCTACAACGGCGGAGGGCCCCCCAACGGCCTGGAGCTGGGCAACGGGCTCTGGGATCCCGTGAGGCCCAACACCCTCTACCCCGACGGGGTCTACTCGGAGAAGGGGAGGGGCCTTTCCTACTTCGATAAGGACAACGCCAACGGCCTCCACGGGCTCCTTTCGTTCTGGGCTAAGCCCAACTTCGCCCCGCCAGCGCCCCCCCGCCCGTTCTGGCGTAGGTGCCCCTTTATCAAGTGGACCAACTTCATCGTGGGGGCCAACTTGCCCGGGGGCCCGGACCAGTTCTTCTTCCTGGGGAGCGGCAACCTCGCCAATGGCGACGGCTTCGTCTGCTTTTTCGAGGGGGGACCCAGCGCCATCCCCCACGACGCCCTGGAAAACAGGTTCGAGACGACCGCCCAGAAGCCGCCTCGCCAGTGGGTCTTGCTCACGATGTTCTATGATTTCCAGGGCGCCACCCAGAACGACTGCGGGGAACTGGTCGTGAACGCCGGCCTCACGGCCGCTGACCGGGGCTCCACGGACCAGTACCAGGTGGCGGGCACCGACACGCCGCGTGACATCACCCTGCCCGACGTCTTCGGGGCCCATCATCTCGACCTAGGGAAGGGGCGCCCCAACACCGAGTCTCCGCTCGTGTGGAGCTTCACCGGCTCCGGCGCGGACGCCACCCTGGACGAGCTGGCGATCTACGACTTCGGGGGGGCCGGGCCGGGCGGGATTCCCGCCGCGGACTCCGCCACGCTGAACAGCCCCGGGGTCCTGGCCGCCGCCCGCTTCAAGCAGGGGCGCTACTACCGGGAGTCCTTCTATGCCGGCCTTTCCGCCTCCCCCGGCACCAACAAGGCCGCCGAGTACTTCAGCCCTCTGATCCGCCTCGCCCCCGGCCGGATCAAGGCCCTGGCCTGGACCCAGGTCGTGCCTCCGGGCCTCCGCTCTCCCCTCGACCCGGGCGAGGACGGCCGCATCGTCCTGGAGCTGACGGATGCCTCGGCCTCGGGCGCGGACTACCTGAGGGACACCTCCGACACGCCCATCAGCGTCCAGTTCCGGGACCCCGCCTTCTCCCCTGTGGAGCGCGCGGTGAACGCCCCCTTCCGCCTCCACGCGGTGTTCCAGCCCAATCTGGATGACCCGGGCAACACGCCCATCCTGGACCCTCTGGCCCTGGACGACATGACGGTGATCTACGAGCCTGCGGGGGGGCGGAGGCTCCTGGCCTGGGCGCCGGGGGAGTAGGAACCCGCTTAGGGCTTGAGGTCCTCTTCCTCGATGGGCGCCGAGATCCCCTTGGACCAGACGATGCGACGTTCCGCGGGGCCCTCGTGGGCCAGGTCCACCCAGATCGCGTGCTCCGGCAGGAACTGGGCCAGCCGGTCCGCCCACTCCACCACCACCACCCAGCCCGCGTCCAGGTAGTCCTCCAGCCCGATGTCGTCCGGGGCGTCCTCGGGCAGGCGGTAGGCGTCCACATGGCAGATGGGATGGCGGCCCTCCACCTCCTGGAGGATGGCGAAGGTCGGGGAGCAGACCGCATCCGGGTCCGGGCACTCCAGGCCCTCGGCCAGGCCCTTGGTCAGGGTGGTCTTCCCCGCGCCCAGGGGGCCGGTCAGGGCCACCACGTCGCCCGGCTTGAGGGAGGCCCCGAGCCGGCGTCCCCAGGCGCGGGTCTCCTCGGGCGAGCGCGTGACCGCGGTCCCGGACGGCTCCATCATCACAGGCGGTGCTCCCAGCCCGCGCGGGGGAGGGCGCCCAGGCGCCCGTCGGGCCAGAGGATGCGGCGGTCCGCCCGGTCCGGCCGGACCTGGCCGAGGATGCTCACCGGGAAGCCCAGGCCCTTGAGGCGCCCAGCCTGGGCCCGGGGGAAGGCGAAGAGGAGCTCGTAGT
>JAHFOU010000319.1 GCA_023261525.1 Planctomycetota bacterium
CCCTTCCGCCTCCATGCCGTCTTCCAGCCGAACCTGGCGGATCCCCTGGGCAAGGCCATCCTGGACCCCCTGGTGCTGGACGACATCACCCTGGTCTATCGGGATGCCTCGGGTCCCCGGGTCACCGCCTGGGGCGGGGAGGAATGAGCGTGCGCACCCGATCCCGAGGCCTGGCCCTCCTGGTGGTCATCGGCATCCTCGGGGTGCTGGCCGTGCTGGCGGTCTCTTTCGTCACCCTGGCCCGCCTGGAGCGCAAGGCCTCCCAACAGCGCCTGTTCGGCACCCGGGCCCTCCTGTTGGCCCGCTCCGGGATCGAGGACGCCACGGCCCGCCTCTGCGCAGGGCAGGACCCGACCCTGGCTGCCACCCGCTTCTCCGGCGAGGACTACAACGACGACGGGATCCTGAGCCCCGGCCTGGAGACCGATGCGCAGATCTTCCAGCCCGCCCTCTGCAACCGGGAGGACTGCCCCGCCCGCCTGGCCCTGAGGCCTTCCTTTTTCGTCCGGGACCCCTCCGGAAGCCCGGCCCTGATGGCCGTGGATGCCAGGCCCCGTGGGTACACCGGAAGCCTGTCGGCGGATCACGCCTACACCCTCAAGGTGGAGGACGAGTCGGCCAAGATCAACGTCAACGGCGGCTTCCTGGACGAGGGCGACCGGGACGGTGACGGCATCCCGGACTTCCGCGACCCCTTCGTGGCCGACACCCGGACCCTGCCGGCATTCTTCCCCGCGGGGGCCGCGGGCATCGGCCGGGGCTGGAACGCTCAGCTGGTCCGCGTCCTGAACACCCTGGGCGTCCAGCTGGGGATCGTGGCACTTGGGGATGTGGCGATCCAGAATCGCCCGCGGGGAGGCTACCGCAACACGACGGATGTCGAAAGGATGGTCGCGGCGGCCTCGGGCCTGCCCTGCGCGGATCTCTCGCCCTATCTGACGGTCGCAAGCTGGGTGGACGTCAAGGTCGTGCATCCCAATGCGTACGTCGGGGAGCTCCCCCTGGCGCCCCCGATCCCGATGCCGATGTCCCGGAGCGACCTGAAGAAGGCACGCCTCCCCTTGAGACTGGAGGAGGGCGGCCGCCCCCCCGTGAACCTGAACACGGCCACCCGGCCGGCCCTGATTGCCCTCCTGAGCGGGTTGCAGGGCGATTCCTGGTACACCGCGTACCCCTTCCCTGCCGTGTATGCCATCCCCCCGGCCCAGGCTCCCCCCATCGCCGACGCCATCCTGGCCTTCCGCAACGGCCAGGAGCCCTTTGCGAACTGGAATGACCCGGCCCAAAAGCGTCCCGCCCCCGGCCCCTTCAGCAGCTGGGAGCAGTTTGCCGAGTTCTGCGACGGCCTGGTGCCCACCGTGATCAACGGCCAGGCCTTCCTCCCGGCCGCCGATGGGGGGGATCTGGAAGGCGCCTCCCTGCTCAAGGCGGCCTTCGACCCCAACACCCACCTCAACAAACAGCTCCCCGACGAGCTGATGCACTACTGGATCGACAAGTCGGACCTGACGGCCTGGTCCACCGAAGGGAGCCTCTATCCCACCGGGGTCTTCAAGGTCACCGCCGTAGGAAGGGTCCTGGGAGCCGACGGACGCCTTCTGGCGGAACGCTCGGCCAGCCAGCTGACCGAGGCCTTTTCCCTGCTTCGCCAGACCTCCCAGAAGGACTTCGTCGGCGGCCGGCAGCCCTTCCAGGAGTACCTCTCGCTCTCCAGCGACGGGGTCTTCTGGCGCACCACGGGGGCCTCGGACCCGTCCTGGAAGACCTGGGCCAAGCCCGTGGGCCTGGCCGTGACGACCTACCCCTGCCACCCCCTCTCCCTCCCGGGAGGCAACCCGGCCCACACCGACAACTCGGCCGACTTCGACGGCGCCATCGCCCTGGCCACGGTGGAGACGCCCCCGGACCTTCCTCCGGATGCCGCCGCGCCCCCCCGCTGGTTCCTCCACCACTTCGACGACGGCTGGGACGCCGCCGTGGGCGTGGACAAACTCCATCAGATGGGCCCCGTGCTGGGCGGCTACCCCTCGACCGACCTCCTCCTGCCGGGGCGTCTCGACAAGAACGAGCTCGTCGGGAGCGTCTGGCCCGACGCGACCCTGCCCGCCCCCGCGAACGAGCCGAACACCCTGTACCCCGACGGCTTCCATTCCCAGGCCCAGCGCTCCCCGGCCTTCTCCACCCTCAACTTCCCCCCCGCGACCTTCAGCGTGCTGACGCCCGGGGACCCCCCGGTCCCCAGCAACCATGGCGTGTTCAGCTTCTGGGTCAAGACCTCGACGCTCGCGCGCCAGCTCCTGTCCTGCGAATCCGTCGGGGCGACCGAAAGCCAGACGATGATGGCGGGCTCCACCACGAGCCGCTGGGGTCTTCTCTTCGAGAACTCCGAGGAGGGGGACACGGCCGTCAGCGGGATGGTGGAGGCCGAGCGGGTCCAGGAGGCCAAGGCGACCGGGGGGTACTTCCCCATGCCCGGCCTGAGGTGGCGCCTGATGACCTGCTTCTTCGATTCCGCCGGGGACGAGACCCATGACCTGCACGTGGACGTCCAAGGCTTCCCACGGAACATCGCCCTGGAGGATCCCCAGCCCAACTACCACGTCCCCTTCGACCATCCCAACAGCCTGGACCTCTTCGAGCACACCTCCACCTTCGTCCTCGGCTGGCAGTACGCCCCGCACGCCGTGCCGATCGCGGACCAGGTCATGGACGAGCTGGCGCTCTGCGATTTCGGCGAACCGTCCGTGGACGCCTTCCCGAGGACCCAGCCCTGGGTGCTCGGCCGCTACCAGGACGGGCGCTACTACAAGGGCAACGACGGGGCCTTCCTGTCCTCCGTGCTGGAGCTGGAGAAGGCGCCCTTCCCCCGACTCCTCGCCACCTACTGGACCGAGCACCTGCCGCGGGACCCCTGCCGGGAGGCCCTGCGCTACAGCCTCGTCTGCCAGTATCCCGTGCGGGATGTCGATCCCCTGCTTGGGAACGACGCCGCCGGACTCCCCAAGGCCCGGGTGGAGGTGGACCTGATGACCGAGGGCGCCACCCTGGGGGATCCTGCGCTGAGGAGCCTCCACCAGGGCGACGCGATCCAGCTTCCCACGAGCCTCTCCCTCCCCCGCCTGCGCTACCGCGTCCGCTTCCTGACCGAGGGCCTGGACCTGAACGACCCCGTCCTGGAGAGCCCCTGGTTCGACGACATCACCTTCGCCTACCGCAAGACCGTGGGCCCGAGGATCCTGGGCTGGGAAAGACCGTGAAAGGAGAACCTGCCATGTCG
>JAHFOU010000320.1:0-997 GCA_023261525.1 Planctomycetota bacterium
TTGTCCCAAACAGCCCTGAAGACAGGATCTTTGAGGCGAGAACCGAAGTAGACCTGCTGGGTGTCGTTCAGCTCCACGCCCAAGTGCAAGGCAGTGTATTTCCCTCTCACCTTGGCGACCACCGGAGACGCTGTCGGGTAGACCGAATTGATCAGGATGCTCGCCAACCACTGCCGCCGCCGATCCGGAATCTTTCGCATGTCCGCGCGCTTCAGAAGTGCCCCCAGCATCGGCCGGAGCACCTTCCGGCTGTCCTCGATGATGGCGTTGCGGTCCGCGGACGAGACCTTCTCGCCGTTCACGTAGTCGGACGGATCCGGCATGGAGATCTGGAGACGCCCGAGTTCTTTGCTGAGCTCGTTGTCCTTCAGGATCACCCTGACCCCGAAGGCGGCCGCCAAGCGGCTGTGCTGGCGCTCCGTGCCCAGGGCCGTGAGGGCCTTGGCCGTGTCGCCTGAGAGGCCTACCGTGCGGGCCT
Source organism: Planctomycetota bacterium (assembly GCA_023261525.1). GTDB lineage: Bacteria > Planctomycetota > SBBH01 > JAHFOU01 > JAHFOU01 > JAHFOU01. Next base: position 479 of record JAHFOU010000320.1, read on the forward strand.
TGACCTTCTCCATGAGAGTCCCGGGCTTGCGCTCGTAGGAGTCATTGATCTCGGCCGCCCACTTCAGGAGCGTCGGCTCCATCCCAAGGACCACACCCTGGAAGGCGTCGAAGATCCTGCCCTCTCCGCCGGTCACGTAGTTCAGGGTCTTGAAGGTGCTGGTGAAGTTGGGAACGAAGAGCTCCTTCCCCAGGACCGTAGCGGCGCGCTCGAGGTCGGTGGAGGACGGATCCTGATTCTCGTATTTCCGCTGCTCCCAAATGTTCGCCCATACCCCAACGATCGATGAGATCTGGTCTCCCAGCGCCTCCGTGGGAATAGGCTGATCCCCAATCATCACCGAATCCGGCTCCGCGTACTCCTGCCAGGAGGCCCGGACCTTCTCGTTCTTCGGGCCTTGGCCGGTCAGGAAGCCGTCGTTCACCATGTAGTAGGTGGACCCCGCGGCGACCAGGCTGAAGCCGACCCTGGCCAAGGCCTCGTCCCGGGCGATGCCGCCAGCCTGGATCATCTTGTAGG
>JAHFOU010000320.1:1007-3272 GCA_023261525.1 Planctomycetota bacterium
ACCGTGAGCTTCTTGATGTTGACGGCCGTCCGGAAGAACGGCTGGATGAAGGGGAGCTCTCGGCTGAGCGCACCCAGGGAGGCCAGCATCCGGTCAACCGCCCCCTTCCCAAGCGGCTGCTGGAAGACCATCTCCGCCCCGAAGGCCCTGGCGGCCTCGAGCTGAGCGTCGGTCAGCGGGCTCCGGACCGCCTTCTCGGCCTCCGCGATGGCCTCGCTGAAGGTGGCCCCGCGCTGCGCGGCCGCGGAGTAGGCCTGCTCGTAGACCTTGGCGTAGACGTTCGCGTCCCTGGGGATCCTGTCCCCGATCCGAAGGATCAGGTTCGGGATCTCGCTGGCCCGGGCCATCGCCTGTCGGACAGGCGCGACTTCCCCGGGCGCCGGCATGAGGTAACTCTTCTTCCCGGCCGCTCGGATCTCGCCAAGCTTCAGACCCTCCACCTCGAACTCGCCGGCCATCTGAGCGTCGAGCTCGCCCATCGTCTTCCCCCAGGCCCGACGCAGGCCGGCCTGACGGAAGAGGTCTCTGGTGAACTCCTGGGCCACCTTGGAGGCCGGCGAGGTGAGGATCGCCGTGAGGTAGGCCGCGCCGTGCCCCGGCTGGACGGCGACAGGGTGCCCAAGAACCTTGGAGGCTCGGCCCACCGTCTGCCCGTAGGCCTCGAGGACGGATGCCCTCAGCGCCGTGTTGGCGAAGTTGGCCCAGTTGTTCGCCCACCCCAGCATCCCAGGGCTGGTGAGTTTCGGGAACACGAAGAGGGTCCGCATCACGAACTTGTAGGCGCTCTCCCGGTTGGCGTAGTGCCAGGCCTCCGCGAAGGCCTGCTCGTCCACCATGAGGCGCTGGAACTTGGCGGCCATGGCCGGGAGGTCGGCCGTGCGCCCGAACTTCCAGCCCTCCTGCTGGAGGATGTGGACCACCTGACGGGAGCGGTCGTCCTTGAGGAAGCGGCTCCCGAGCTTCACGGACTGCTGGATCTCCTTCACGAAGGGGCGGACGTGGTCGCCCATCACCTCGAGCATGTCGCTGGTCCACTGCTCCGCGCTGTAGGCACCCTTCTGCAGGCCTTCCCAGTAGAGGTTGGCTCCGATGACCTTGGCGTCCCGGGCCTGGAGCGGCGCCAGGGCCATGCCATCCGGGCCCTGGATCAGCGCGCGGCCCTCCCGCTGGCGGGTGAACATCCGGCTCAGCGCCCGGTCCTTGAAGATCCGGGTGGCCACTTCAGGATCGATCGTGCCGGCGGCGTCGAGCTTCCCGAGGATCACGCGCTCCGTGGCGTCGATCGCGTCCCGAGCATCCTCCGGGACCTGGAAGATCCGGTGGTAGACGAAGTCCCAGACCTCCTTGCTGAGATCGGCCACCAGTTTTCCGCCGATCTTGGCCAGCCCGACAGAGATCTGGACTACCGTCTTGGCGCCCTTGCGGACCAAGCTCTGGCCGGCGATCACGAGGTCGTGGAGCATCTGGGGATCCAGACCGCCGAAGGAGCCCTGGAAGGTCCCGGGCGGCTTGTAGCGGCCCTCCCGGAGACGCGCGAAGGCATCCGTGGACTCCTGGTCGACGAGCTTGGTCATCACCTCCGCCACCCCCTCAGGGAGCGGCTCAGTGGTCTTCACCATCTTCCGGGCGCTCAGGGCCTGCCCGGAAAGTCGGCTGTCGGCCGACTCCAGGTTGGCGTAGAGCTTGGCGTACCTCTCGTCGGCCGCCGTCGCCGCTGCCATGGCCTTCTGGAGCGCCGCCGGATCCCCGGAGGCCTGAGCATCCAGGATTCCACGGAAGCTGTTCCCGATGTCCCCCGCGGCCCGGTCCAGCACAACGCGCTCGACAAGGGCCCGGGTGTCTGCCCGGATGTCGTCCGGCGCAATCCCTTTGAGCATCTGGTCTTCCGTCCAACGCCCGCTCTTGATGACCTCGGCCGCCTCCTGAGCAACTTCGCCTTTCCACTTCCGGCTGGGCCCGGAGATCTCGCTGGCGTAGGACTTCTGGGCGTCCGAGAGGGCGATGAACGGATCCGACGGGCCCCCGCCGCGCAGGGGCGGCCGCGGGCCGGGGACGGGGTTCGTGAGCTTGATGAAGCCGCCCTGGTGTCCCGGAAGCGGTCCCCCGAGCACCCCCTCCACCACGGCGAGGTTCTCCTCAGCGGCCCTGAGGGGCGGCCCGATGTGGGCTTCCGCCATGGCCCCGAAGTCAGGCTTCCTGGAGGCCTCCACGGCCAGCCTGAAGGCCTTGCTGAGGCCCAGGCCCTTCCAGGACTCCACCGGGCCC
>JAHFOU010000035.1 GCA_023261525.1 Planctomycetota bacterium
CAACCGGATGGAGGACCGAACTCATTAGAGATGAAAATCTATGGGATGACTTGAGGTTCGGAGCGAAAGACTAATCAAACTTACCAATTGCTGGTTCTCCCCGAAATAGTTTGAGGGCTAGCCTCGGGAAATTCCTGGACGGGGGTAGAGACACTGAATGGGAAAGGGGGTCCACCAGACTGCCCTGCCCAATCAAACTCCGAATACCGTCCGTGGTTACCGCGGGAGTGAGACCGTGGGGGATAAGCTTCATGGTCGAGAGGGAAACAACCCTGACCATCGACAAAGGCCCCTAAACGCGTGCTAAGTGCGAAAGGATGTGAGGGCGCATTGACAACCAGGATGTTGGCTTAGAGGCAGCCATCATTTAAAAAGTGCGTAACAGCTTACTGGTCTAGCGTTCTCGCGCCGACAACATACGGGACTCAAGCACGCTGCCGACGTCATGGATGTGTTTGCTGCGCTGCAGCGGATACGTGGTAGGGGAGCGTTCCATGCCGGGTTGAAGGGCGACGGCAACGACGCCTGGACTGCATGGAAGTGATACTGCCGGAACGAGTAGCGGTAAAACGAGTTGGAATCTCGTTCGTCGAAAGCCTAAGGTTTCCTGGGGCAGGTAAATCCGCCCAGGGTAAGTCGGACCCTAAGCCGAGGCCGAAAGGCGTAGGTGATGGATGACACGTTAATATTCGTGTACCGACTTTGGAAGGTTCGAAGCACAGGAGGGACGGGGTGTGTAGGGCAAACGGGAACTTGTTCCCTGTTCTGCCGACGGCCTGCCGGGGATAAAAGACCGGCGCAAGGGCTGGAAGCAGGAGGAGTCCTCTTTTGGACGAAGAGCCGGAAACACTCACGAGAAAATCTTCGGTGCTACAACCAAAGTCGTCCGTACCGGAAACCAACACTGGTGGGCTGGGTGAATATCCTAAGACGCTCGGGAGAACCTCCGTTAAGGAACTAGGCAAAATAGCCCCGTAACTTCGGGAGAAGGGGTGCCTCCGTGGGTGTTAAAGCCTGTGGAGGTCGCAGTGAAATGGGTCTGCCGACTGTTTACTAAAAACACAGGTCTGTGCTAAGTCGTAAGACGACGTATACAGACCGACGCTTGCCCGCTGCCGGAAGGTCAAAGTAAGGGGTTAGCCGTAAGGCGAAGCTCTGAACCCAAGCCCCGGTGAAGGGCGGCCGTAACTATAACGGTCCTAAGGTAGCGAAGTTCCTTGTCGGGTAAGTTCCGACCTGCATGAATAGCGTAACGAGTGGACCGCTGTCTCAACGGAGGGCTCGGCGAAACTGTAGTTGTGGTGAGGATGCCACTTGCCCGCGGCTAGACGGAAAGACCCTGTGAACCTTCACTGTAGCCTCATATTGGGTTCTTGTGCTACATGCGTAGGATAGGTGGGAGACTTTGATGTCCCGGTTTCGGCCGGGGCGGAGTCAACGGTGAAATACCACCCTTGCGGCATCGGCATTCTAACTGAGTCCCGTGAAACCGGGCTCAGGACATTGTGAGGTGGGCAGTTTGACTGGGGCGGTTCCCTCCCAAAGTGTAACGGAGGGGTTCAAAGGTACTCTCAGCACGGTCGGCAATCGTGCGTAGAGCGTAAGGGTAGAAGAGTGCTTGACTGGAAGACCTACAAGTCGACCAGAGACGAAAGTCGGACCTAGTGATCCGGCGGTAGTGTGTGGAAACGCCGTCGCTCATCGGATAAAAGGTACTCCGGGGATAACAGGCTGATCTCACCCAAGCGTCCATAGCGACGGTGAGGTTTGGCACCTCGATGTCGGCTCATCGCATCCTGGGGCTGGAAAAGGTCCCAAGGGTTTGGCTGTTCGCCAATTAATAGCGGTACGTGAGCTGGGTTTAGACCGGCGTGAGCCAGGTCGGTCCCTATCTGTCGTGGGCGCAGGATATTTGCGGAGGTTTACCCCTAGTACGAGAGGATTGGGGTGGACGGACCTCTGGTGTGCGGGTTGTCCCGACAGGGGCAGTGCCCGGTAGCTATGTCCGGAACGGATAACCGCTGAAAGCATCTAAGCGGGAAGCCCTCTCCAAGATCAGATATCCCCATTAAGCTCCTGGAAGACTACCAGGTCGATAGGCCGGGTGTGCAAGCCCTGTAAGGGGTGTAGCTAACCGGTACTAATCAGCTGATTGGCTTGACCACTTTCTCATTGTTCCCGTGAAGCGGGCATGAGATTGCCCTTTGCGGTATCGACTCTGAAAATATCCCGGTGACCATAGCGCAGGGGCCACACCCGTTCCCATCCCGAACACGGAAGTTAAGCCCTGCGCGCCGATGATAGTGACTAAAATTGCGAAAGTAGGTCGTCGCCGGGGCTATCTCTCCCGTCCGGGAAACCGGACGGGAGGGAATCCTTTTGAAAAATCTGGCGCGGGGTAGAGCAGTCTGGTAGCTCGTCGGGCTCATAACCCGGAGGTCGCAGGTTCAAATCCTGCCCCCGCTACCACTAACGCAAGGCCTGACAACGATTTACGTTGTCAGGTCTTTTTGTTTTAGGGGGGGTCTCCACCCGTGCGCGATGGGGAGGCGTCGTCCCGTCCCGAAGGCCCGCGCCGAGATCTTGATGCCCGGCGCGGCCTGCCTGCGCTTGAATTCCGCCCGGTCCACCGCTGAAACCACCCGGGCGACCAGGTCCGGCGTCACCCCCGTTCCCCGGATGTCGGCAGGGGCCTTCTCCTGGTCCACGTACTGCTCCAGGATGCGGTCCAGGACGTCGTAGGGCGGCAGGGTGTCCTGATCCCGCTGGTTGGGACGAAGCTCGGCGGAAGGGGCCTTTTCGAGCGATCCCCGGGGGATCCTTTCCCCGTTCCGGTTCACCCAGCGCGAAAGGGCATAGACCAGGGTCTTGGGCACGTCGGCCAGGACGTCCAGGCCCCCGGCCATGTCCCCGTACAGGGTGCAGTAGCCCATGGCCAGCTCGCTCTTGTTGCCCGTGGAGAGGAGGAGGTGGCCCATCTTGTTCGCCAGGGACATGAGGATCTGGCCGCGGATGCGCGCCTGGAGGTTCTCCTCGGTGGCGTCCGGCTCGAGGGCCGCAAAGGCAGGGGCCAGGGTGGCCAGGCCGGAGGCGTGCATCCCCTCGATGGGGACGAGAAGCATGCGCATGCCCAGATTCCGGGCCAGGCCCGCCGCGTCCGATTGGGAGTGCCCGGACGAGAAGCGGGACGGCATGGAGACGCCCAGGACGTTGGCCGCGCCCAGGGCGTCCACGGCCAGGCAGGCCGTGAGGGCCGAGTCGATGCCCCCGGAGAGGCCCAGGACCACGGAGCGGAAGCCGCACTTCGTGACATAGTCGCGGACGCCCAGGACCAAGGCCCGGTAGACGGCCTCGGTCTCGTCGGCCGGTGCCGGGGCGAGGGCGCCGCGGACCTCCCCGCCGTCCACTTCCACGACGAGGAAGTCCTCGGCAAAGGCCGCTCCGCGGGCCGCCAGCCGGCCCCTGCCGTCGAAGGCGAGGGAGCGGCCGTCATAGACCAGCTCGTCGTCGCCCCCGGCCTGGTTGGCATAGAGCACAGGGACGCCGTGGCGCTTGGCGGCGGCGGAGATCATGCGTTCCCGCAGCTCCCCCTTGCCCTGCCAGTAGGGCGAGGCGGAGGCGTTGATGATGAGGTTGGTCCCGCGGCGGACGGCCTCGGCCACGGGGTCCTGGGGATAGGCCTGGTGCTGCCAGAAGCCCTTGTCGTTCCAGAGGTCCTCGCAGACGGTGAGGGCGACCTTAACCCCTCCAATCTCCACCAGGGTCGGCTCGGCCGCCGGCTCGAAGTAGCGCGGCTCGTCGAAGACGTCGTAGGCGGGCAGGAGGCACTTGCGGGCGAGGGCCTGGACCTTGCCATCCCGGCAGAAGGCCAGGGCGTTGAAACAGGGGCGGCCGGAGCCCTCCCGCTTCTCGGGGAAGCCGAGGACGGTGGCGATGCCCTGGGCCTCGGCGGCCAGGGCGTCCAGGGAGGCCCGGCAGGCGTCCAGGAAGTCGGCGCGGACCAGGAAGTCCCGGGGGGTGTAGCCGCAGACGGCGAGCTCGGGGAAGACCACGAGGGCACAGCCGGCGGCTTTCGCCTTGGCGATCCCCTCCCGGATCCTGACGGCATTCCCGGGGAGGTCTCCGACCGTGGGGTTGGTCTGGACGAGGGCGACCTTCAGAGCAGTCCCTCCGTCCCATAGGCCCTCACCTTGAAGCGGGCCTCCTGGACCTCTTCCCACTCCCGGGCGTAGGCCTTCAGCAGGGCCTTGGCGAAGGGGGCCGTCGGGATGCGGTAGTCCTCGAGGCCCCGGGTCTTCACCGGGGTGCCCTGGGACGAGACGTTGATCCCGAAATGGATCTTGGTGGAGACCGGGGTGACGGTGGCGATGGACACCGAGAGCTTGGCCTTCCCGTCGTAGAGGTCGTCCCCGTCGCGGCGGATCCCGGCGGTCCGGGAATGGGCGCGCAAGAGGTCCAGGGCGATCGCCGTCAGGAGCCTCTGGCGCCAGACCGCCCCCTCCAGGTCGGAGGAGAAGTCCTCGGCGATGAGGTGGAGCATCCGGGTGGAGGCGATGGGCGCCCGGCGGCGCACGTCCTCCTGGTCCACCAGGCCTTCCAGACTGACCTCGCAGGGGCCGGCGAAGGCCACGGCGCTGGGGCCCTTCAGGCCCAGGGTCCGGTAGGCCCAGAGGGGGGAGAGGGCCGTGCCGTCATAGGCCAGGGGCTTTGCCAGCCAGCGGGTCTTCAACACGCCGGGCATTCGGACTAGCGCTTGGAGAGGTACCGGTCGATCCCGTCGGCCAGGGCCTCCGCGACGCGGCGCTGGTAGGAGGCGGCGTTCAGGCTCTTCTCCTCCTCGGGATTCGAGAGGAAGCCCGTCTCCACCAGGATGGCCGGAACCTCGGATTCCCGGATCACCTTGAAGTCCGCCATGCGGGCCCCCCGGTCCGGAGCGGGGATGGCGCCGTGGAGGGCGCCGCGCACGGCCTCCGCCAGGGCCCGGCTGTCCTTCCAGCGGGCCTCTTCCCGGGTTCCCAGGGCCATGCGGTCCAGGATGCGGGAGGTCTCCGCGCCATAGACCGACCAGTCGAAGGCGGCCCTGCGCGACTTGCCCTTCCGGGTGGGCGGAGCGGGCTGGTCGGTCGGGCGGGGATAGTAGACCTCGAACCCTTCCGCTTCCGCGGAGGCGGCCCAGTTGGCGTGGATGGAGACGAAGAGGTCCGGACGGGTCCGGTTGGCGATGCGCACCCTCTCCTCCAGGTCGGCCTTCTGGAGGGTGTTGAACTTCTCCCCGCTGGTCCGGTACGAGGCCCTGGCCAGCGTCGGGAGGTAGAAGGCGCGGTCGTCCTCCCGCAGGAGGATGACCTCCATGCCCCGGGCCTCCAGGAGCTCCTGGAGCTTCTTAGCGATGTCCAGGTTCACGTCCTTCTCGTAGCTCCCGTTGGCGCCGCGGGCGCCGGTGAGGATGTCGCCCCCGTGTCCGGGGTCCAGGACGATGCGCAGGCGTCCGGAGAGGTCGTTCCCGGCGGGGCGGGGCGCAGAGGGCAGGGGGGAGGGGGTGGAGAGGGCGGCCACGGGAGGGGCGGGGGGGCGGGAATGCCAGGCCCGGTCCGCGGCATCCACCAGGATCTCGGGGAGGAGGAGGCGGCCTTCGTGCTCTTCCACCGGACGGCCCAGGCGTACGGGGTCCCCATCCACCAGGGCGCTGCGGAGCCCCGCCCGGCAGATCAGCTCGCGGCCCTGTCCCCTCAAGGTGGCGCCGGCCCCGCTGAAGGTGCGCTCGACCGAAAGGCCGCGCGCGCGGGCGAACTCCCCGGCGTCCAGCAGGCGCTCCTCCGCCGCGGCGACCGCCGGCAGGCGGGCCGGCGTCTGGGGCAGGGCGGTCTCCTCGGTCCGGCAGGCGGACAGGAGGAGGGGCAGGAGGAGGAGGGTGGGGGGGAAGCGCATGGGCGTACTCCTAGAGTATGGGGCCAAAGGCCTTTATCGGCAAGATCCTCCTTCCTGCGGCACCCATTTCCGTTCGTGCTGGAGACATCGTTTTTATAGTTATGCTGTAACTCATTTTGAATAAACATGTTATGTCGTTCGTTGTCGTATTCTTGGAATTGGCACTGGGCTTGCGTTCTTGGGGGACAGGACCTGCCAAGCGCAGTGAAAGGAGAGAGGGGTATGAAGGGTCGACACGAGAAGTGCCGGGATGAGGTGATCGCCCAGAACCTCCGGGCTGCCCGGTCGCAGTCCCAGGAGGCGCTCGACGATCCCGAGGTGATGTATGTCCTCGAGACGGCCGTGGGCACGAGCGACCACCGGATCTATGAGCTCAGCCTGGGGCGGGTCATCGCACGCCTGGCCGAGGAGCTCTCCGCGATGGAGGTCCAGATCGAGGAGCTGAAGTCCCGCCGCGAGCAGGAACCGGTCCTGGCCGGGAGATCCCGCCGGTGATGAACGGCCTCTACCTGTCGGCCATGGGCGCCAAGGTCCAGGACGCCCGGATGGACGTGATCGCCAACAACCTGGCGAACGTCCAGACCACGGGCTACCGCCGCGACCAGGCCGTCTTCCGCCAGAGGCTGGCGGCCTCCCTGGAGGATCCCCGCTTCTCCGGCGCCGGTCGCACTCGCGACGAGGCCATCGGAGGCGGGGTCTTCCTGGCCAAGGTCGCCTCTCTCGACGAGCCGGGGCCCCTGGACCGGACCGAGCGGCCCCTGGACCTGGCCATCGACGGACAGGGCTTCCTCCAGGTCCGGAGCCGGGACGGCGGCCTCTTCTACACCCGGGCCGGGAACCTGAGGCTGGACGAGGAGGGCACCCTGGTCACTGCGGACGGGCGCTACCGGGTCCAGGGACAGGGCGGAGGGGACATCAACCTGCCCCAGGGGCATGTGGAGATCGGCGAGGACGGGGCCATCTTCGTGGACGGCCAGCCCCAGGCCCAGCTCGGCCTCCTCCTGCCCTCGGACATGCGCCTGCTGTCCAAGCGGGGGGACAACGTCTGGGGGAAGGACGGCCCCGTGGGCGACCTGCCATCCTCGGCCAAGATCCGCCAGGGCTTCCTGGAGGGATCCACGGTGGAGCCCATGCACGAGATGACGGAGATGATCGAGGTCCAGCGCACCTACGAGATGAACATGAAGGCCATGCAGATCCAGGACGCCATCCTGGCCCGGGCGGTCGGCGACGTGGGCCGGGCCACGGCGAGCTAAGGGAGGACTGAACGATGACGCTTCGCGCGCTTTCCACCGCGGCCACGGGCATGAAGGCCCAGTCCATCAACGTGGACGTGATCGCCAACAACCTGGCCAACGTCAACACCAGCGGCTACAAGAAGCAGAAGGCCAACTTCGAGGACCTGCTCTACCAGCAGATCCGCGCGGTCGGCACCACGACTCCCACCAACACCAAGATCCCCACCGGCCTCCAAGTCGGCATGGGGACCCAGCTCGTCAGCGTCCAGCGCTACTTCGAGGAGCAGGGCGCCATGGATCAGACGGGCCGCAAGCTCGACGTGGCCATCCTGGGCGACGGCTTCTTCCAGGTCGTCCTCGATGCCCAGGGGAACAAGGGCTACACGCGGGCCGGTGCCTTCACCCGGGACCAGGACGGACGCCTGCTGGACCCCCACGGGCATCCCCTGGACCCCGAGATCCTGGTGGACACCACGGTCTCCGTCGACAAGATCCAGATCGCCGAGGACGGCCGGGTCCTCTTCCAGCCCAACGGCCAGACGGACTTCCAGGAGGCCGGGCAGATCAGCCTGGCCCGCTTCGCCAACGCGGAGGGGCTCCAGGCCATCGGGGAGAACCTCTTCAAGGCCTCCCAGGCCTCGGGGGATCCCATCGTGGACTTCCCGGGATCCCAGGGCCTCGGGCACCTTGCCGCGGGCAACCTGGAGGACTCCAACGTGGACCTGGTCAAGGAGCTCACGGACATGATCAAGGCCCAGCGGGCGTACGAGATCAACTCCGAATCCATCAAGACGGCCGACCAGATGCTCCAGACGGCCACCAACCTGAGGCGATAAGTGAGATTCACGGCCTTCATGCTTGCGATCCTGACGGCCTCCCCGGCCCTTGCGGCCTCGGTGGTCCTGCGCGAGCGCGTGGAGACCTCGGGGCCCTACGTGCGCCTGGGCGAGGTGGCCGAGATCCAGGGGGGGGATCCCCTCTGGGCCGACATCTTCCTGGGGCCCGCCCCGGCCGCCGGGGAGAGCCGGTGCATCACCCGCGAGGCGGTGCGCGCCCGCCTGGCCTACCTGGGCGTGGCGGCCGAGCTCCAGGGCGCTTCCGGGGTGGAGGTGCGCCTGGGCCGCGGCCCCGAGGCGCCGGTGATGGACGAGATCGTCCGCCGCCTCAGGACCTCCGGCCTGGCCCCTGAAGGCGAGATGAAGCTTCCCGAGTCCCCTGCCGAGGTGCTGGAGGTCCTGCCCGCCGGATGGGGCGAGGCCCGGGTCCGCCTGAAGGAGAAGGACTCCGGCCGGGAGATCCTGCTGACCGTCAAGGTCCAGCGCCTGCGCAAGGCCGTGGTGATCCTCCAGGCGATGAAGATGGGGCGGGCCTTGGAGGCCGCGGACCTGGGGATCCAGGAGCTTCCCGAGAGAAGCCTTCCCAGGGTCTATTTCCACGACACGTCCGAATGCGAGGGGCGCCGCCTGCTCAAGCCCGTGAAAGGCGGGGCGGTGCTCGAGCCGGGCTCGCTCCAGCTTCCCCGGGCCATCGCGCGGGGGAGCCTCTGCACCCTGACGCAATCCTCGGGAGGGCTCGCCCTGCGTTGCCAGGCCAAGGCCCTGTCGGATGGCAAGCTCGGGGAGGTGATCCCCTTCGAGATCACGGACTCCCGCAAGACCGTGAGGGCCCGGGTGCTGGGCGACGGCGAGGCGGCAATGGAACTGGACGAGGAGGGCGCGCCATGAAGATGAGGTCGGCAACGGGGATCACGGCGCTCTTCCTCCTGGCGGGTTCGGCCTCCGGGGACGGGGACGGCCTGGCCTATTACGGCCCCGAGAACAACGCCAAGGCGGCCTCCCTGACCAGCGACAAGAAGGACGAGATCCGGGAGATCCATCCCCACGACCTGGTCACGGTGCGCATCAAGGACGGCTACTCCTTCGTGAAGAGCGCCAAGCTCACCACGGACGACAAGGACGACACGAAGTTCACCGTGAACAAGTTCTTCAACATCACGAACGGGGGAGGCGGGAGCACCACGGTGGCCCGCCCCACGGCCACGGACAAGCCCTCCATCGACCTGAGTAGCGAGCGCAAGCACGACGGCTCGGGGAGCACCGGGACCAAGGAGAACCTCGACGTGATCCTGACGGGGCACGTGGTGGAGGTCTATCCGAACCACACCTTCTCCTTCGAGGCCACCCGGGTCATGGAGCAGGATGAGAACCGGATGACGATCACCGTGTTCGGGATCGCCCGGGCCCAGGACCTCACCCCGGACAACCTCCTGGCCGGGGAGCGCCTGGATGGCAAGCAGATCAGCGTGAAGAACGACGGCCCCGTCTCCCGCATGGCCAAGCGGGGCTGGCTGGTGAAGATCCTGGACCTCCTCTGGCCCTTCTGAGGCATCCGTGACGACCCTGACCCGCATCCTTCTTCCCCTCCTGGCCGCTCCTCTGGCCTTCGCCGCGGAACCGGCGCCCGTGGTGCCGGCTCCGGCCCCGGCGGAGACCCGGCTCAAGGACGTGGTCCGTCTGCGCGGGGCCGTGAAGCAGGACCTGATGGGGGAGGGCCTGGTCATCGGCCTGGCCGGGACCGGGGACAAGTCCCCCCTGACGAAGAAGCTGGCCCAGCGCTTCTACAAGGAGATGGGCTCCTCCTTCGACCTGAGCGACTTCGACTCCAAGAACATGGCGGCCGTGGTGGTGACGGCGGACCTCCCGCCCTTCCTCTCCCGAGGCGACCGGATCGACGTGGAGGTCTCCTCCACGAACGGGGCCTCCTCCCTCAAGAACGGCAGGCTCCTGAGCACCCCCTTGAGCGGGCCCGGGCCCGACCCGGCCAAGCCCATCCTGGCCCTGGCCCAGGGGTCCGTCCAGGTGGGCGACGAGAAGGCGCCCCCGGGGGCCTCCGCCCCCTCCGGCCATCTGACCGTGGGCCGGGTCGTGAACGGCGGCCAGGTGCTGGACCCGAACCCCGGACGGGGCGAGGTGATCCAGGAGGGCCGGCTGGCCCTGCTCCTGAGGAATCCCGACTTCGCCAACGCCCAGCGCGTCGCCGAGGCCGTGAACGCCGAGTTCCTCCATGATGCGCAGACGGCCGTCGCCCGCGCCACCGACGCGAACCGGGTGGAGGTGGCCCTGCCCAAGGCCTACCAGGACGCGCCGGTGGGCTTCCTCTCCCGCCTGATGGAGCTTCCCGTGACCCTGCTCAAGGAGAGGGCCCGGGTCATCGTCAACGTCAGGACCGGGGTGGTGGTCGCCACCGGGGACGTCCGCCTCTCCACCGCCCGGGTCTCCTACGGGGAGAACGGGGCCTTCCTGGAGATCCCGGAAGGGGAGGCCCTTTCGAAGGTGATGCAGATGCTGAAGGTCGCGACCGTCAACCAGAAGATCGAGGTCCTGAACGCCCTCAAGGCGGCCGGGGCCCTGCAGGCGGAGCTGGTGATCCAGTGATGGATCCCGCCACGAACGCGGTGTTTTCCGGCGTCTCCCCGAGGCCTTTGGGAGCCCCCTCTCCCCTGGGGTCCGAAGGGGGGCGCCGGTCCTTTTCTGAGCAATTGTCCGGTGCCCTCCCGAGCCTCTCACCTGTGGGAGCCCCCTCTCCCCACGCAGGGGGCGGAGGAGGGCCCCGGCTTCAAACCCAGAAGGCCCAGAAGGCCGCGGAGCTGCTGGACAGCTACGCCGCCGTCTTCGTGCAGAAGATGATGGACGCCATGCACAAGACCACCTTCCAGGAGGGCGACGGCTTCCCCCATGGCGGGCGCGGGGAGCAGGTCTTCCAGGGGTGGATGGACCAGGAGACCTCCCAGAAGCTGGCCAAGTCCCTGTCCTTCCGCAAGCACTTCGCCAAGTCCCTCCAGCGCATGGACAGGCAGGCTGGCGCGGGAATCCAGGAAAGCTCAAGCACCACGTCAAGAACCGCTGGGGATCGGACGATACCACCAGCTGGAGGACCCGCGTCATGGACGAGCTGATCCGCGTGCTGGAGGAGGAGCTGGAGCTCTATGAGGCCCTCGCCGGGGCCCTGGAGCGCCAGCGGGATGCCCTGGTGCGCCTGGACCGCCGGGCCGTCGAGGCCTCCGCCCTCTGCCTGGAAGCCCTGCTCTGGGAGCTGAGGCGGGTCTCCGATGCCCGCGCGGCCCTGGTCCAGACGTCCGCCCGGGCGCTGGGGCGCTCCGGCGAGAGCCTGAGGGACCTGGCAGAGGCGGCCCCCGAGCCCCAGCGGGTCCGCATCGCCGACCTGCGCCGCAAGCTGCTGGACCGCATCCAGGGGATGCGCCTCCTGGCCGCGACCAGCCGCGCCCTGCTGGAGGATTCCATGGGCCGGATCCGGGCCTTCGTCCAGATGCTGACCGGTCCCGCCCCCACCTATACGAACTCCCGCCAGCTGCCGTCGCGGGGACTCGTGGATCGGAGCGCCTGACATGGCCGGACTCTTTGATGCGCTGGGTGTCGGCGCCCGCGCCCTGATCGCGAACCAGGGGGCCATCCGCACCACCGGCCACAACATCTCCAATGCCAACGTGGAGGGCTACAGCCGCCAGCGGGCGGTCATGCAGGCGGCCTTCCCCGAGGACCTGACCGTGGGCATCCTCGGACGGGGCGTGAACCTCGCCTCCATCGAGCGCCTCACCGACGAGTTCATCAACAGCTCCCTGCGCCAGGGGGCCTCGAACCTGAAGAGCCTGGATGTCCAGCAGACCGCGCTCAACCAGGCCCAGGGGGTCTACCGGGCCCTCGGCGACGGGGACCTGGCCTCCCAGCTGACCAAGTTCTTCCAGAGCCTGGACAACCTGGCCCAGCGGCCCGAGGACATGGCCGTGCGCCGGAGCGTGGTGGAGCAGGCCAAGACCCTGTCGGAGTCCTTCAAGTCCCTCCGCAGCGGGCTGAACGACATCCGCAAGAACCTGAGCAGCAGCGTGAGCGTCTCCGTGGGCACCATCAACGGGCTGACGGCCGAGATCGCGAAGCTGAACAAGCAGATCGTGGAGAGCGAGCACGCCTCCGCCTCGGGGAGCCGCAACGCCAACGACCTGAG
>JAHFOU010000321.1 GCA_023261525.1 Planctomycetota bacterium
CCTTGGGCAGGGATTCCAGGTCCACCGCGTAGCCGTGGTTCTGGCTGGTGATCTCCACCTTGCCGGTGCGCAGATCCTTCACGGGCTGGTTGGCGCCCCGGTGCCCGAACTTCATCTTGAAGGTCTTCCCCCCCAGGGCCAGGCCGAGGATCTGATGGCCCAGGCAAATGCCGAAGATGGGGACCGGCCTCTTCGCCTTCATCAGGCCTTGGACACAACGGATCGCCCCGACGTTGCGGGCCGGGTCCCCGGGGCCGTTGGAGAGGAAGACCCCGTCCGGCCTGTGCTTGAGCACCTCCTCGGTGGTGGCGGAGGCGGGCAGGACCGTGACCTTGCACCCCTGGTGGACGAGATGCCTCAGGATGTTGCGCTTGACCCCGTAGTCGATGGCGACGACCCGGTGGACCTTCTTCTTTCCCTTGGCCTTCTCCACTGCCCCAGCGAATTCCGAAGCGAAACCCTCGGCCCAGTCGTAGGCCTTCTTCGCCGTCACCTGGCCGACCAGGTCCACGTCATCCAGCTTTGGCGAGGCCTTGGCCTTGGCGACCAGGCTCCGGTCGTCGAGGTCCTTGGAGGAGATCACGGCCCGCTGGGCGCCGAGACTGCGGATCTTGAGGGTCAGGGCCCGGGTATCCACGCCCTGGATGCCGGGGATGCCATGCCTCTTGAGGTAGCTGTCGAGGTCGGTGGTGGCGCGGAAGTTGCTGGACCGCCGGGAGAGCTCGCGGACAACGAAGCCCTCCACCTGGGGCCTAGCGCTCTCCTCGTCCTCGGCGGTGATGCCGTAGTTCCCGATGAGGGGATAGGTCATGAGCACAATCTGGCCCTTGTAGGAGGGGTCGGTGAGGACCTCCTGGTAGCCGGACATGCTGGTGTTGAACACGAGTTCGCCGGCGCGCTCGGCCGGGCAGGCGCCGAAGGCCTGGCCGGAGACGACCGTACCGTCCTCGAGGGCGAGTTTGGCGAGGGGCATCGGCGAGGGACCTTTATACCGGTTTAGGAATGGGCGATCAATGCGGGGCAGAGAGACCGTCACCGACCCTTCAAATCAGGAAAATGCGGCGGATCGGGAAGCAGAGCGGAAGGGACATCCAGGCGCTGGCGGATCTTATCGAGAACCGACTTTTCCCACTTAAGGTACATGAACGGTTGAGGCACCTGCATGGCGCAACAACATTGAAAGGTCAACCCACCACAACTCCGATCAGGGTAGCCTGAAGCCTGTACGGAGACTTGGACACCCTCTCCCACTCGACCCAACCTAAGAATCAGGCTGTGGCAACTATCATCAAACCGGTCATTCTTTTGAGAGATGACTCCAGCTGACTTATCCGCCAGAGGCGGGATCTTGCCATAGGGCGCTTCGTTTCTCCAATTGACAATCTCCTCATCCACCACGGCATAGGCCGCGTCCCAGACCTGGTCATAGGTCTTGCCGGAGAAGGTTGCCGAGGTGCCACCGCACCCAGCCAGTAAAAGGGCAAAGAGCGGGGCGAGCAGACGCCAGGAAGGCATCAGGAAGCGAGCCGCTTGCCTCTGCTCCTGGCACCCCGGGTGACGCGAACCACCGCACGCAGAGCCGCGTTCACTTCCCGGGAGCTATGGAAGATACGGGCCACGTCGGGCTCGAGTACCACGACGTAACAATCCTTGGCAAAGCGCTTGGCATATTTGCCCCGCACCCCGCCGGAGAAATCATATTCAGGAAGCATCTTCTCTTTCACCTGATCCTCCCCCCTCTCGTATTCCCGGATCTCCCGGGGCGTCGCACGCCGGGCGCTGATGAGCCTGACCCGGCCTTCCCGCTCCGCGTGCACGACCACGAGCGTCCGCCCCTCCCGGGACCGCCCCATCATGACAAATCTGTCTTCTAGCGTCGAGTGTTGGGGATCAGGGATCGTGATCGAGAGCGGATTCAAGAAAACAGAGAGGGCTTCCTCAAAGGAGACTCCATGCTTCTCAAGATTCGCACGGGCTTTCCCGGCATCCCATTCGAAATCCATGGGAGCGACGAGGCCCTGCAGGAACTAGGCCTTGGAGGTCTGGCTCCGCGCGCCCATCCGGGCGGCGATCCAGCGCAGGGTCGTCACGAACCCGACCCCGGCGAGGCCGAGGAACACGATGCTGGCCCCGAAGACCACGGCGTGCTGGAGAAAGCCCTGGGGCTCGTACTCCTTCCCCATGATCTCGACGCCGATGTGGTGGGCAAGCAGGGTGGCGAGCATCTAGGCCTCCTTCGGGGGTTCGGGGGTCGTTTCGGGCTTGGGGGTCGGGGCGGGCGCGGCGGCGGGCTTGATCTCCCGGCGCCCGGCGATCTGCATCTCCCGGGGACGGGAGAAGCGGTAGTTCTGGCTGTCCCGGTCGTAGGTGGCGTACTCGTACTCGGCCGTCATGACCAGGCACTCCGTCGGGCAGGCCTCGGTGCAGAGCCCGCAGTAGAGGCACTTCGTCATGTCGATGTCGTAGCGGTCCAGGAAGATCTTCTTGGCCGTGCCGTTCGTGCACTTGCCCAGGTCGATGTCCTTGGGCGCGGCCTCCCCCTCGATGCGGATGCAGTCCACCGGGCAGGCCACGGCGCACTGCTTGCAGACGATGCAGTCCTCCACGTAGTTGAAGAGCATGCCGCGGTAGCCGGTCGGCGGGACCCACTTCTCGGTGGGGTACTGCAGGGTCGGCATCTGCTTGGAGGCGTGCGGGGTGAGCCACTGCTTGAGCGTGATGTTCATGCCCGTGACGGTGGTCTGGACCGTGTCCACGATGTCCTTGAAGTAGCTCATGCCGACCTCCTTTTCGCCTCGTGACGCCCTTCCAGGCCGGCGGCGCCGATCACCAGCAGGCAGAGGACCCCGAACCCGGCCCAGAGCTTGCCCGCCGCGACCGGCCAGACCATGGGCACGGCCACCCCGGCCAGGCAGGCGATGGCGAGCGGGATCATGAACTTCCAGCACAGGCTCATGAGCTGGTCCACCCTCAGGCGCGGCAGGGTCCAGCGCACCCAGATCTGCACGCAGACCAGGGCCAGGGACTTGGCGATGAGCCAGTGCGGGCCGGCCGAGAGGGCCTTGAGGGCCAGATTGTTCCCGTCGTAGGCGGCCAGGTTCACCGGGCCCAGCCAGCCGCCCAGGAAGCAGACGGAGAGGATGGCGCTGGTCATGAACATGTTGGCGTATTCGGACAGGAAGAAGAAGGAGAAACGCATCCCGGAGTATTCCGTATGGAAACCGGCCACCAGCTCGCTCTCGGCCTCGGGGATGTCGAAGGG
>JAHFOU010000322.1 GCA_023261525.1 Planctomycetota bacterium
CGAGGAAGCCCCCGTTGACGTTGATCTTGGCCGACTCGTCCTCCACCTTCAGGCTGTACCCGTTCCCGCGGGGCGTCATGTCCCCGGCCAGGAGCCCGGAATAGCCCCGATCCCGCCTGGCGACGGAAAGGCGGAGGGGTTTCCCCGTCCCGTCGGCGACGAAGAAGCTGGGCCTCAGGGCATGGCGGACGGGGCAGTTCTCCTTGTTGAACTTTCCCGGCTGGTAGCCTTCCTGGGACTGGTCGTAGGCGTCGTTGCCGTCATCGGCCCAATCCTCGCCCCCGTAGCGGGTGGAGGGCAGGGAGGGGTCCTGTCCCGCCGAGAGTCTGGCCTTCGCATCCTCGATCCCGGAGCGGGCCAGGAGAAGGGCCTTCGTGTCAAGCAGCCGCTGCTGGGAGGCCCTGCGCTCCAGGCGGGCCATGGTCACGAAGGCGGAGACCAGCACCATCAGGACGCCGAGGACCCCTACGACGACCAGGAGGACGAGGCCGGCGCGGCGTCTCACGGCCTCTCCCAGGAAAGCGCGCGCGGCCCGCCGGCCGGCTGCCAGAGGAAGGTGATGTCATCGAAGAAGGGGGTTTCCAGGACACCCTGGTTCAGGGGATCGGAAAGGCCCGTCCGGAAGCGCACGCGGTACCGGAATCGGCCCAGGGACCTCCCGATCCGGCCTCCTTGGGAAAGGCTTCCCAGCGTCTGTGCAGCGGGATCCAGGAGCTCCAGCTCCAGGCGGGCCCCGTCCAGGCTGTGGTCGACGGCCCTCGGCTGCCCGGAGGCCGGGACATTGCCTGGGGATTCCAGCAGCTCCTGGCGGATTTCGGAGGGGAGGTATTCGGTCCACCAGGCATTGAGCAGGGTGGCCGGGGTCCCTCCGGCAGGGGAGATGACCGTCGAGAGGAAGCTGGCATCGTCCTTCTTGTAGTAGCGGCCCCGGGCGGCGCGTGTGCCGGCCCATGCCCTCAAGCTCGCCAGGCCCGCGGGGCCGGCGGTCCCGAAGTCGCAGATCGCAAGCTCGTCAAGGACCTGGTCCGTCATCCGTTCCCGGGACAGGTCGCCAACGTCGAGTTGGCGGATCCCGAGGATCATGACCGATCCGGAGGTCAGGATGTCCTCGGACAAGACCTGGTTCCACCGCATGTAGCTGGGGACGTTGGTGGCGGTTCCCGGGGCATCCATGCCGCGGACGTCCAGGCAGAGGTCCCGGGGCAGGGCCAGCGTGCCGCCCTGGTTGGTGTTCACCAGGGTCGTGACCAGGTGCCACCTCAGGTCCGGCAGCAGGGCCTGTCCCACGCCGAACCGGCGGTTGACCCGGAACTGCCGCTCCATCCCTCCGCCATCGGAGCCCCCGGTCGAGGAGTCCATGGAGTTTTCCATGAGAATGCCCCAGCCGTAAGGCGATGAGCGGCCGATCATGAACATCTGGGAGAGCGCCACGTTTGCCGGGTCGAACCGCCCCAGGTCGACGTCCACGCTGACGCACCACCGGCGGCCCTCTCCCGGATCGTCGGGGATGTTCCCCTTGGGCTTGACCCAGTAGCTGACGGCGAAGTGGTTGATGGGGACGTCGCCGGTCAGGGGATTGCCGTCGTCGTCCTCCCCCATGACGACGGTGGTCATGGTGGCCGCCGGGAAGTTCCCTTCGGCCAGATAGCCCGGGGATCGCTCGTGCTGGAGGTGGGCGCCGTCGGGGCAGAGGGTATTGGGTTCGACGCCCGGTTGGGCGGGCCAGGGGCTGACGGAGGGGTCCAGCTGGAGCTTGGCCCAGCTGGGAGGGGTGGTCGCGGGGGCCAACTCGGGACGCGCCCCGAAGTCCGCCGTCCAGCCGTTGTCGAAGCGATGGAGGAAGGTGAGGGTGCCCCCCGAGGGGTTGGCCGCATCCTCCTCCAGGGTGGCCAGGCCGACGCAACCGTCGAAGTCCGCGGCGTTCCCCGGCAGGGCCGTCATCGGGGAGGGGTAGGTGATGGCCCCCAGGCCCGTCCCGGGCTTGAAGGTGTTCCAGGACGCCCCGGCGCCCGTGGCGCGGTTCAGGGGATCCGTGGAAAGGGAAAGGTAGCTCAGGGGATCATCCTGGGGCTGGCGTCCCCCCACGAAGTCCTTCTGGGTGGTCTGCCTGGAGAGGGAGAACACCTGGACAGCCTCGGTCAGGGCGGCCTCCGCCAGCAGGCTCCCTTCGGGACCGAGGACCCGTCCGGCGGCCGAGATCCGGAAGTTCCCGGTGGGGCCCAGGCTGCCCTCGGTGGACCACTGGGTCAGGTCCGACTTGTCCACCCAGCGGAACATGAGCTGGTCCGGGAGGCTTTTCATCAGCATGGTGTTAGGGTCGAAGTTGGCCTTGATGAGGTCAGCCACGGCGAGGTTCCCTCCGAAGGAGGCGACGCTCCCGTTGCCGAATACCGTGCCGACGGGGTGGTTGAAGCCCTGGATCACGCCGGAGGCGACCAGACCGTCGACAAAGGCCGAGAACTGGCCCCAGCTGGTGAAGGGCGCCGTGCGCCGGGCCGCCAGGATGGCATCCGCGACGCCATCGGCGGTGACGCTGTCCAGGACAACCCGGCCGGGGAAGCCCTCCTCCTCGCAACTGACGCCTTCCAGGTCCCTGAGGAGGGACAGCAGGATCGGTCTCGAGGCGGCGTTCAGGTTCACCGGGGGCCGCCCATTCTCCTCCGGGAGCAGGGGACTGCGCCCGGTCTTCACCCGGTTCATGGCGGGCTGGGATGCGCCGGCATCCTGGTACTTGTAGCCGTTGGGGTGCACGACCGTGGCATCCACCCAGCTCGAGGTCGTGAGGTAGGGCGAGTAGTCCGGAGTGCTGCGATGGATGATCTGCTGGAGCTGGGCGATCGACCGGTACCCCCCCAGGGGGCGATGCTCCAGGATATCCTGTCCCAGCGCCGTGTCCCCCACCCCGGCCCGGGAGCCCAGCAGGTTCAGGATCCTCGCCAGCTGGCGGTTCCAGCCCCTGCCCGTGTCCTTGGGGGCCGGCAGGTTCCGGCGGACGTCGGGATCCCGGTGGTCCGGGATGCCGTCGGCGTCCCGGTCCAGATCGTCCAGGAACCCCCCGTTGACGTTGATCTTCGCGGATTCGTCCTCGACCTTGAGCGCATAGGAGAGGGATGACCCCAGGCGGCCCGAATAGCCGCGCTGCCTGCCGCCCACCCTCTCCAGGGCCGGCAGGGCGCCGTCGGCGCAGTAGAAGCTGGGCCTCAACGACTGCCCGGGCGGGCAGTCCAGGATGTTCATCATGTAGGGTT
>JAHFOU010000323.1 GCA_023261525.1 Planctomycetota bacterium
GGCCAGGGACAGGTAGCTGGACGCCGAGGCATCGGGCAGGCGCCCGGCCACGAAATCCTGCTGGGTGGTCTGCCTCAGCAGGGAGAAGGCCTCGACGGTGAGGGAGGCCCCCCTTTCAGCCAGGAGGATGCCTTCCTTGCCCAGCACCCTGCCAATGGCGCCGATCCGGAAGGTCCCCGTGGGACCCAGGCTGCCCTCGGTGGACCAGACGGTGAGGTCCGACTTGTCGATCCAGCGGAACAGGAGCTGGTCGGGCAGTTCCTTGAGGAGCTGGGTGTTGGGGTTGAAATTCGCCTTGAGCAGGTCCGCCCCGCAGAGGTTGCCGCCGCCCAGGGAATACGGGTTCATCCCGTTGATCACCCCGGGCACCAGGGCATCGCAGGTCTCGGAGAACTGCTCCCAGGTGGCGAACGGGCGCCGGGCCAGGAGGGCGGTCGCGAGGGAGGCGGCCAGGGGGGCGGGGATCTGGTACACGCACAGATTCCCGTAGTACTGGTTCTGCCAGCTGTGCCCTTCCAGACCCTGGAGGAGGGCGACCAGGACGGACTTCGGGGCCGCGTTCAGGTTCACCGGGGGACGGCCCTCCTCCTCCAGCTCCAGGGGGACGCGCCCCTTCTTGACGTCGCTCAGGGTCATCCCCCAGAAGGGGGTCTGGGCCGCGTAGCCGTTGGGATGCACGACCTTCCGGTCCATCCAGCTCGACACCGTGAGCCAGGGGGAGAGGTCCTTGGCCGTGCCGATCCTCGCCTGGAGCTGGGCCACGGAGCGGTAGCCTTCGGCGGGGCGCTGCTGCAGGACGGCCGCACCCAGGCCCGGGAGGCCCACGTCCGCCTGCTGGCCAAGGACGTCCAGGGTGCGGGCGAGCTGGGCGTTCCAACCCCGGCCCACCCCGGCCGCCTCCGGCGGGAGCGCGGGATCGATCGAGGTGCGTGCGACGTCCGGGTCCCGGTGGTCCGGGATCCCGTCGCCGTCCCTGTCCTCGACGTCCAGGAACCCCCCGTTCACGTTGATCTTGGCCGACTCGTCCTCGATCTTGAGGGCGTAGGCGTTCCCGTCGGGCGCCAGGGTGCCGGTGTAGCCGCGCGCCCGGCGGTCCACCTCCTGCCGCCGCGGCGCCGGCAGGCCGTCGGCCCCCAGGGTCGCCGGATCCTTCGCGAAGAAGCTCGGCCGGAGCGCGTCGCGGACGGGACAGGTCTCGACGTCCAGGCTGCCCACCCGCCAGACCTCCGCCGCCGCCTCCGGGCCGTCCAGGGCCCCGGAGCGGTTCCAGTCCTCCCCGCCGTAGGAAGCTTCCTGCCCCGCGGAGAGGCGGGCCAGGCCGTCCTCCAGGCCGCTGCGGGCCAGCAGGAGGGCCTTGGTGCCGTTCAGGCGCTGCTGGGAGGACCTGCGCTCCAGCCGGGCCATGGTCACGAAGGCCGCGGCCAGGACCATCAGGACGCCCAGGACCCCGACGATGACCAGCAGGACGAGGCCTGACTTCGGTCTCATGGTGTGATGGATCCCTCGGGAACGGATTTCCTGACAGGAAAACCGGCTACGGAGGTCGTTTTTCCTCAACTGTGGTGGGGGCGACTGGCGCTCGTTTGAACCGTGCCCCCAGGTCATCGCGCCGTTCGTGCTCCTGTTCCTCGAGCCGCCAGAGCCTCATCTCTTGACCGTGGCCCGCCTCATGCGGCATTCGGCGTAGCGGCTCATCGCCGGCTCACGGGCGGGCTCATCAGGCTCATCGGCAGACTCACGCCGGGAGAGGTTCATGAGCCTGTGAGGCTAGCCAAAGATGGTGCGGCGGGCGGAGACGACGACGGCGCAGCTCACCGGGAGGGCTTCAGGGGATCGGCCGCGTATTCCCCCAGCATGAGCGGGTTGTTGTCGGGGTCATGCAAGGGGATGAAGCGCATGAACCCTGGGGCGTCCTGGACCTCCCCGTCGAACTCCACTCCCTTCGCCTTGAGGGACTTTACGAGCGGGTCGAGGTTCCCCGCTTCAGTCTTCAGGACCAGGACCATGTTGACCGGATCTTTCTCCTCAAGCCTTTTGCCGCCTCCGAAGACGGAGACGCGGACCTCCCCCGCCCGGAAGGCGAACATCCCCTCCCCGTCCTGCAAAGGCTCCATCCCCAGCTTCCCGAGGTAGAAGTCCCGGGACTGCCTCAGGTCCGAGACGTTGAACACAATATGCGAGCAACCCAGGGACATGGAGGACTCCTTCCGGGGCGCCTGGCACCCGGCCAGGAACATAAGGCAGACGAGCCCGAACTTCCTCATCTTTTTTAACTCCTATCCGGCCACGTTCGGATTCTATCTAACACCGATCCCGAAACTGGAGCAAGGTTCAAATCCCGTCGCCTCTCCCGAGGGTTTGAGCTTCAGCGCGACATTCTTGATTGCGTTAGTCTGAACCGCACTGTTTCGGACGCAACCCTTTGCGTCATCAGGAGAAAGCCGTTCGACTACCTAGCCGAACGGCCGTTCTTGAGTTTTGGTGGAGGCGAAGGGATTCGAACCCTCTACCTCGACAATGCCATTGTCGCGCTCTACCAAGTGAGCTACGCCCCCACCGGAACGTCTCAGAGAGCGGGCGGGATTATCCCGGGAGCCCCGGCAGGCGTCAACGCCCGGCTTGGCGCCCGGCCAGCCCCGCCCGCTCCAGCTCCGCGGCCGCCAGGGCCTCCGGGCTCTCGCGGCGGCGGATGACGCGGGCCTTGCCGTCCTTCACCATCACCTCGGCCGGGAGCGGCCGGGTATTGTACGTGGAGGCCATCGTGAAGCCGTAGGCCCCGGCGTGGGTGATGGCCAGGACGTCCCCTTCCTGGACCGGCGGGAGGGGGAAGTCCTTCTGGAAGATGTCCCCCGTCTCGCAGATGTTCCCGCAGACGTCCACCTTGCCCGCGGCGGGCGCGTCCGCCGCGCCGGCATGGAGGATGTTATGGAAGGCCCCGTAGAGCATGGGGCGGATGAGGTGGTTGAAGCCGGTGTCGGTGATGACGAAGGTCCGCTCGGTGCCGCGGTGGACCGCCGTGACCCGGGCCAGCAGGAAGCCCGCCTCGCAGACCAGGAAGCGCCCCGGCTCCACCGCCAGGGTGAGGGGGCGGGCGTGGCCATTCCCGTACTTCGCGCGGAAGGCCTCGAAGCGGCGGGCCAGCTCGGGCCCGAAGGCCTCCAGGTCCAGGGACTTCTGCCCCGGCCGGTAGGCGATCCCGAAGCCCCCCCCGACGCTCAGGCCCTCCAGGCCC
>JAHFOU010000036.1 GCA_023261525.1 Planctomycetota bacterium
GGACGCCGGGGACCATCTCCCGGCCCGAGAGGCCCCGGGAGTCGGCCAGGTCCCGGGCCATGCGCTCCAGGGCCGCGTCCGGGGTCTCGTCGAAGTGGTAGCGGGCCACCAGGGTCGGGGTGCCGTTGAAGCGCAGGCGGCGGCAGGAGATCCTGCGGCCGAAGGCGGGCGCGGAGCCGGGGGCCTCCCGCGGGCCCGCGGGGACGGCGGCCGGGCGAAGGCCGGCGCTGAGGGAGAGGGCGCTCCAGGCCGCGCCGAAGGCCAGGAGACAGGCCAGGACCAGGCGGACGGGCGCCGGAGGCATCAGTTCGGGGCCCAGAAATCCAGGGTGGGCATGAAGTCGGGGTAGTGGGGCATGGGCACGGAGCCGGCCGGGGTCTCGGACGCCCCGAAGCGCTGGATGAGGTCCTGGGCCAGGCCGATCCCCCCCGGGTCCGAGCCGGTGGTCGCCCGGGACTTCTCGGTGCCCCGGCGGAGCACGGATTCCGCCTGGGCGTTGACGGTGCCCGCCGGCAGGCGCAACGCGCGGATGAGGTTGGAGTCGTAGGTGAGCTGGAGGGAGGAGGAGGCCCGGGTGATCCAGTTCGAGAACTCCTGGGCGATGAGGGCGTCGTCCCCGTCGTAGGCGTACGACCCGTCCGGATAGATCACCATGCCCGGCCCGGTCTTCACCGCGGTCTGGACGCTCGAGCCGTCGAGGGAGAAGGTCTGGGTGACCGTCCAGGAGGCCTTGACCAGCTCGTCGTGGATCTGGGCCTGGGTGAAGGTCGCCACGGCCTCGTTGGTGTCGAGCACCTTGCTGCCCTGGAAATAGAGGAAGTAGTCCTGGGTCACGCCGGGGCCGTTGGTCCTGGCGATGGTCGCGGCGGTCGCCCCGCCCGGCGTCCCCTGGACGTTGGTGGCCGTGAAGCGGGCGGCCTGGGAGACCTCCTGCCAGAGGAGGACCTCGTTGCCGAAGTAGATCAGGCCGACGAGGAGGAGGACGTAGACGGGCAGGAGGACGCCCACCTCGACCAGGGCATTGCCGCGCTGGTTCATGTCAGTGCCTCATCACGTCGAGGAGACGGGTGTCGGCCGGGTTGAAGGCGGCGCCATCCTTGGAGAGCATGCTGGAGAGCTTGGCGTTCACGTGGAAGGCCGGGTTGCGGTCGTCGGCCGACTCGAGCCAGGCCGTGTCCATGAACCCCCTGAGGAGGTAGTTGACGCCGGAGTCCACGGAAGTCCCGGTGGCGCTGTCCAGGGTCAGGTCGGCGTCGATGTCGTCCGAGCGGACGGCGTAGCGCACCGGCACCAGGCGGGCCTCCCAGCCGCCCTTGCCCCAGTCCTGGCCGTAGAGGTTGCGGTGGTTCTGGTCCACCCAGTCGTCCCGGTCCGTCAGGAGGCTGAAGCCGTAGGTGTAGTGGTCGGCGGCGTCGTCCTGGAGGAAGCCGGCCTTGGCGCTGGCGAAGGCGAAGGTGCCCCAGGCCGGCTCGGGGAAGCCCAGGAGGGGCCTGGCCTTGGCCCGCCAGACGCCCACGTTGATCCCGAAGCGGAAGAACTCGTCGGCCAGCACGTAGGGCTTGGGCACCGCCACGTACTGGAAGGTCGGGGTGTTGCGGTGGACGGCGTCGAAGGCGAACTTGCGCACGTCGGTCTTGCCGTCCCCGTCGTTGTCCACCCCGTTGCAGAGGAGGCAGACCCCCCCGGACCGGACCCGCTCCCGGTGCCGTTGCAGGCCCAGCAGAGGCGGGTCTGGTGGTAGGCGGCCGGGGAGCTCAGGTTCCCGATCTTGGGATCGAACCAGCCCGCCGCGGGGTTGTTCGGGTCCGCCACCCAGGCGGGCAGGGTGCCGGTGAACTCGGACGGCGGCGCATACCCCTTCACGGCGCGTTCGATGCCGAAGCGCTCATGGTTGGTCTCCTCCTGGAGGACGGATCCCTCCGTGGTCATCTGGTAGGTCCACTGGCTGGCCGAGTCGGCCTTCATGCGGTGGCGGCTGCGGTCCCCCTGCAGGGAGCCCCGCTGCGCCAGGCGCCGCCAGCGGTTGTCCGCGGAGGCCGAGGAGAGCCCGTTGACGATGATGGCGGTGTCGTCGATCCTCAGGAGGGCCGGCCCCACCGAGCCCGCGATGACCAGGGAGCCGTCGGCGGAGAGGGTGATGATGAGGTTGTCGATGGTGACCCCGAAGGGCTCCAGGTTGACCTTGGTGTTCGGGCCGATCGTGACGGCCCCCTGGGTGACGGGGACCTTGGTCCCGTCGATGGTCATCGTGCCGCCGCCCATGTCCGACCAGGCGCCGTTGGTCCATTGCTGCATGTTGCCGTTGTCGTCGTGGCGGTACTCCTGGGTGACGCCGTTGTGGGTGATCGCGAACCCCCCATGCTGGCCCTGGCCGAAGGTGAAGGTCCCGTCCGGGCCGCTGGCGAGCCATCCGGCCGGGGTGCGGGTCAGGGTGGTGACGTGGCCCTGGCTGTCGGTGACGGTGTACTGGTCCGGGGAGTTGCGGATGATGGTGAAGGAGCCGCTCGTCGACGAGGTGACCCGGTAGGAGTCGGGGCCCAGGATGTCGACCGAGGCGCTGTAGCCGTTGTCGGCCGCCAGGTTCCAGCCGGTGGCGGTCTTGGTGATGACCAGGGTCAGCTCCATCCCCGCCCCGGGGTAGAACTCCAGGTCCTCGGGGAAGATGGCCACCTTCTGGGCCCCGTGGGCCAGGGCGACGCGGAAGATCTCCTGGCGGATCAGGCCCGGCGCCGCGATGGCCAGGCCGGCCTCCAGCTTCTGCAGGTGGCTGGTCCAGGTCAGGCCGCGGACCACCCATTCCTGGGCCCGTCCGTAGGCCTCGTCGTAGGTGCCCACGGGATCGGTCACGCCGACCAGGGCGTCGCTGGGCGCGGGAAGGCCCTGGGGCGGCCCCGCCTCCTTCAGTTCGGCCAGGGTGCCGTAGACGGTGGTATCCACGGCGTAGCGCATCAGGTTGTAGTAGACGTAGGCCATGCCCTCGTTGATCCAGCCGATCTCGCTCATCAGGTCGGCCTCCACCCAGGCCCCGGCCAGGGCCGCCTGGTCGGCGGCGTTCTGCATCTCGATGCGGTGGGCCGAGACCTGGCCCACGTCGAAGGTGGCGGCGGCGAAGGAGACCAGGCAGAAGAGCGTGAGGGCCCCGAAGACCAGCGCCTGCCCCTGTTCGTCCTGGAGCCGCTTCATGGCGTCGCCGGCAACCCCAGGTCGGAGTTCCTCTGCCAGAGACGGGGCAGGGTCGTCTTCTCGGTCAGCCTCAGGTAGGACTCCCCCCCGGCGTCGGTGCCGTTGCGGAAGAGCAGGTCCACGATGGGGAACCAGAGGTCGATCTGGTGGGTCACCTCCACGGTGACGGCGCTGTTGTTGTCCTGGGTGACCTGGGTGGTGGTCTTGGCGGGCGTGAACTGGGAGCGCGGGAGGTCGCCCCAGCCGGGGACCACGATGGGGTTGCCCAGGGAATCCGCGCGGGTGCCGGCCACCGGGGAGCAGACGATGCGGGCGGCCTGCAGGGGGTCCTCCCCCACCAGCTGGGCCCGGGCGGCCGAGAAGGCCGCGTGGTTGACGACGAACTTCCCGATCAGGATGAGGGAGAACTGGAGGATGGTCAGGGTCATGAGGAGGACCAGGGGCAGGACCACGGCCCACTCCGCCAGCGCCTGGCCGCGGCGACGGCTATGCACGGACGTACTCCAGGTACCAGGCCCAGGTGGTGCCCGCCGCGATCGCCGGCACGTAGCGGAAACTCAGGGAGGCGGCCCCGGAGGTCCCGGGCCCCTTGCCGAGGCGGCGGATCAGGCTGAAGCTTCCCTTCAGGCCTTCCAGGAAGCGCCCCTTCCAGACCAGGAGGGCCAGGGCGATGGCGGCCCCCACCCCCGAGGTCAGCACCAGGGCCACCAGGGTGACGCGCAGGCCCAGCAGGGCGCCCGCCGCGGTCATGAGCTTGAGGTCCCCGCCCCCGAAGCCGCCCTTGAGGACGAAGGGCAGGAAGAGCAGGAAGGCCACGCCCGCGCCCAGGAGGGCGTTGGCCAGGCCCATCAGGGCGCGGTCGGTCAGGCAGGCGCGCAGGTTCCCCTGGAGCCAGCCTCCCGCCAGGGTGTGCAGGACGAGTCCGACGGTCAGGGCGCCGTAGGTCAGGGCATCGGGCACGCGCCCATGGGCCAGGTCCAGGTACAGGGCGGCCACGAGCAGGGCGAAGAGGGCCAGGTGGCGGGCCAGGTCCAGGGTCTGCATCATGGGATGGGCAGGCAGAGGAGGGTGGTGACCTCCTGGTAATAGGATTTGAGGGCCACCAGGATGCCCTGGACCAGGGCATAGGTGAGGACGGCGGTGATGCCCGCCGCCACCGCGTATTCCACCAAGGCCTGTCCCCGATTGTCCTGCAGGCGCCTCATCGGATCACCTCCACAGGGCTCTCGCAAACGGGGTACCCCCCGCCTAGGGTTTCGGAGTCGGAGCCGGGGGTGTGGGATTCTCCCCCTGCTGAGGCTGGGTGGAGGCCAGGACCCTGTCATTCATGATCTTGCCGGGCTTGAAGGTCACCACGTTCCTGGGCGGAACGAATACCTCCTGGCCAGTCCTGGGGTTACGCGCTTTCCGCCCCTGACGGCGCTTGACCTCGAAGACCCCGAAGTTGCGAAGTTCGATGCGACCGTCGGTCACCAGGGTGTCGATAATCGCGTCAAAGGTCATTTGTACGGCACGCTTTACAGCGACTTGGGTGATGTTGAGATCGTCCGCAATCGTCTTGACGATGTCCTTTTTTGTCTTCACCGGCTATCTCCCCAATAAGTGGGCTAAGCATACCCGAGGGAAGGGGATGGAGTCAAGGAGATAATAAAAGGCCCATCTTGCAACTCCCTTGCGAAGATGGGCTTACTGAAACCGCCTCGACGTAACTAGCTTCCGGTCCGGCCCAAGGTCTCCCGGGCGATGACGATGCGCTGGATTTCCGAGGTGCCCTCCCCGATTTCACAGAGTTTGGCGTCCCGGTAGTAGCGTTCGACCTCGTATTCCTGCATGTAGCCGTAGCCGCCGAGGATCTGGATGGCCTTGTCCGTCACCCGCATGGCGGCCTCGGAGGCGAAAAGCTTCCCGATGGAAGCCTCCCGGCCATAGGGCCTCCCCTCCTCCTTGAGGCGGGCGGCCTGGTAGATCAGGTGGCGGGAGGCCTCCACGTCCACCACCATGTCGGCGATCATGTTGGCGACGGCCTGGAGCTGGGAGATGGGCTTGCCGAAGGCCTTGCGCTGCTTGGCATAGGCGGTGGCCTTGTCCAGGGCCCCCTGGGCGATGCCCAAGGCCAGGGCCCCGATGCCGATGCGGCCCGAGTCCAAGGTCTTCATGAAGTAGTGGAAGCCCTCGTTCTCCTTGCCCAGGAGCTGGCCGGCGGGGACCTTGACCCCCTCGAAGCGCAACTGGACCGTGTCCGAGGCCCGCATGCCCAGCTTGTCCTCTTTCTTGCCCACGGTGAAGCCGGGCATGCCCTTCTCGAGGATGAAGGCGCTGATCCCGCGGGAGCCCTGGGCCGTGAGGTCGGTCTTGGCCGTGACGATGGTGGTTCCCGCGTAGGAGGCGTTGGTGCAGAAGCACTTGGCGCCGTCCACGACGTAGCCCTCCCCCTCGCGCCGGGCCTTGGTCTGGGTGCCCCCGGCGTCCGAGCCGGCGCCGGGCTCGGTCAGCCCGTAGGACCCCAGGATCTCCCCCGCGGCGAGGCGGGGCACGTACTTGCGCTTCTGCTCCTCGGAGCCGAAATCGATGATGGGCATGGTCCCCAGCGAGGTGTGCGCCGCCAGGGTGAGGGCGGTGGAGGCGCAGACCGAGGCGATCTCCTCCATGGCAAGCGCGAAGGCCAGGACCCCGGCGCCGGCCCCGCCGTACTCCTGGGGCACGGGGATGCCCAGGAGG
This sequence comes from Planctomycetota bacterium, assembly GCA_023261525.1. Classification (GTDB taxonomy): domain Bacteria; phylum Planctomycetota; class SBBH01; order JAHFOU01; family JAHFOU01; genus JAHFOU01. The sequence continues at coordinate 5,902 of JAHFOU010000036.1, forward strand.
CCGAGCTCGGCCATCTTGCGGACGTTCTCCGTGGGGAAGGTGCCGGTCTCGTCGGCCTTCAGGGCTCGGGGGGCGAATTCGGCGCGCGCGACCTCGCGCGCGGTGTCGCGGATCAGGGCCTGCTCCTCGGTCAGGTCGAGCGCGAGGGAGGACAAGGGCTAGGGCGCCGTCCAGAGGTACATCAGGCGGGGGCTGGCGGCCTTGAGGAGGGTCTGGGCGTCCAGACGCAGGCCCTGGTCCTGGGCGCGGGAGGAGAGCATCTCGAAGAGGTTGGGCGGGCGGTGGACGAACTCCACGATCCGGGCCTCGGAGAGGCCGGCCAGCCCGCGGGCGGCCTTCAGGGCGTCCTCCCGGTAGCCGATGCTGTCGATCAGGCCGATCTTGAGGGCCTCGTCGGCGGTGTAGATGCGGCCGTCGGCGATCCGCCTCAGGTGGGCCTCGTCGAAGGCCGTCTTGTCGGCCAGCGTCACGTGGGAGCGGCCCTCCAGGACCACATCCAGGAACTTCTCATACATGTCGTCCACCAGGCGCTGGAAGAGGCGCTGGTCGGCCTCGGTGCTTTCCCGCATCGGATTCCCCATGTCCTTGAATTTCCCGGACTTGAAGACCTCCATGCGGACCCCGACCTTGTCGAGCAGGGTCTTCACGTTGAAATTCTCGCTGATGACCCCGATGGAGCCGGTGATGGTGGTGGGGTGGGCCATGATCTCGTCGGCGGCGGCGCTGATGAAGTACCCCCCCGAGGCGGCCACGTCGCCCATCAGGACGACGACCTTCTTGTCCTTGGCTGCGTCCTTGCTGTGGAGGGCCTCCAGGGCATGGTGGATCTGGTCGCTCTCCGTGACCCCCCCGCCGGGCGTGTCCACGTCCAGGATCACGGCCTTGACCCGGTCGTCCTCGGCCGCGGCCTGGATGGCCTCGAGGACGTGCTCGACCATGTCGCCGGAGGAGAAGGCCCCCCCGTCGGAGTGCATGATGACGCCATGGACGGGGATCCAGGCGATCTTGTCACGGCCGGAGCCCTCGATCTGGCGCTCGAGCAGGTTGTGGTCCTTCTGGGGCAGGAGGGAGCCCATGCCGACGGCCGGGCCCATCACGGCGACGCCCAGCACCAGGGTGGCCCCCCCGAAGAGCAGGGCCAGCCAGAAGGAGAGCGGGCGGCGGCGCGCCGCGGCGGGCGGCATCCCCCCTCCGGGCGGCGGGAAGGAGGCGGGCGGAAGGACGGGAGGCTGGTCCATGGCGAGATCCTAGCGCCCTGGGGCGCGGGGGGTCAAGGTGCGTACCAGTCCAGGATCCTGCGCCCCCCCACCGGCTCGTAGATCACGGTCACGTCGTCCAGGGCCAGGGGATTCAGGATGGGCGTGTCCTGGAGCGTCGCGGGGTCGAGGTTGGGCTGGAAGACGGCGTGGAGGCGGAAGGGCGTGCCCACCCTGCGTGACACGGTGGATCCCCTGGAGAGGTCGAACGTGCGGTCGATGGGCCTTCCGGAGGCGTCCGGGAGGTAGTCGGCGCCGGGGGCGTCCACCAGCTCGAAGCGGATCCCTGCGTTCGGAAGCTCCTGGGGCACCACCTGGGTCCAGGCCAGGGCCTTGATCCGGAAGGTCCCTCCCAGGCGGATCAAGGGACTGAAGTACTCCCCGGCCCGGTTCATGCCGGACGAGGCGAACAGGCCGGTGTAGGCCGATTCCCGGTAGTAGCGCCCTTCCTTGAAGCGGTTGGAGGCCAGCACACCGGGGCTGTTCAGGGTGGCCGGCTCGGCCGGGATCCCGGCGGGATCGGCCCCCCCGAAGTCGTACAGGGCCAGCTCGTCGAAGGTGGCGATGGCCCCCGAGCAGGTCCACATGCGGATCGCGGTGTCCTGGCCGGGCTGGCTTCGGCCCAGGGTCAGGAGATGGCGCCCGTTGACGTCGTCGAGGGTGATGTCCGAGAAGGACATGGGGTCATTGTCGTGGCCGTCCCCCACGTAGTCGTCGGTGGAGCCCAGGTCCGAGGCCGTCAGGCCCGCGTTGATCAGCAGCTCCCCGCAGTCGTCGACCTGGGGGGCCGCGCAGTCCCAGGCGAGGGTGAGCAGCTGCCAGAGGTGGGGCGTCAGCTCCCCCTCGCGCTGGAAGCCGTGCTCCTTGGAGATGTCGAACTTCGAGTGGGAGGTCTCGTAATGGCAGGACACGAAGCGGCCCGAACCCCCTCCCATTTTGAAGAGGGAGTCCGCCAGTTAGAAGCCCTGGTCCTTGCCCAGGCTGTCGTTCATGGCGTTGGTGCGTTTCAGGAAAGGGTGGCCGCTGCACACCCAGCCGCTCCCCTGCGGGGGCTGGTGGTCGGACTTGATCCAGAACGAGACCAGCCCATGGGCGGGGTGGGCGTTCCCCAGGTCGAAATAGGCTGGACACCGGTCCCGCTCGGCGTAGACCCCGTCCGGGTGGAGCGTGTTGGGCTTGACGGCGTCCAGGAGGCCATTGCCCAGCTCCGCGGGGGTCACCTGCTGGACGTCGGTCTGGTTCTTGTTCCCGTCGAGGATGGAGAACGGCGCCTGGGTGGCGTCCGCCACGTCCAGGTCGAAGCCGGTCGTGTAGCGGGCCAGGAGCTTCATGTCCTGGGTCGTGGACGTCACCAGGTACATGTCGTCCATGGGCGTCTCGAGGGTGGCCAGCTGGACGGAGCCGTCATAGCGCGCGGGGTGGAGCTCCAGGCCGGAACCCGGGTCCACGCAGGGCTCCGGATAGGTCTGGAGGCTGATGCCGGGGCTTCCCACCGCCGCCAGGGCATGTCCCCAGGTCCGGGTGTTCCCCGGGCCGGCGCTGCGGGTGATGAACGGGGTGCGTCCCGGCAGGCGGACCGTCCTCTCGTCCCCGGCCAGGGAGGGTTCCCCCAGCTCCTCGCAGACGAACTCCCCCTGGGTGGTCAGGGTCAGCCGCGAGGACGAGGCGACCGACGCCTGGAGGACGCGGCTGGCCAACAGGCGCCCGTCGGGATCCGTCAGGCGGCCCGCGCTCTCCACTTCCAGGGCGCCGACCCCGGGCAGGAGGCTGAATTCCGTGGAGTAGACCAGGAGGTCGCTCTTGTCCACGGAGCGCCAGAGCGAGGCGTTGGGGCTGAACTTGTTGAGGTCGGAGTTCGGGTTGAAGTTGGCCTTGAGGAGGTCCCGCTTGGCCTGGATGATCTCGCTGGTGCCGGTGAAGGGGATGGCGTCGCAGAAGGCGCTCCAGCGGTCCCAGGTGGTCAGCTCCGAGGTGCAGGCCAGGAGGCGATCGACCGCGAGGTGGCAGTCGTCCGTGGGGGTCCAGGCATTGGCCAGCTCGGCGGTCCGGGCCTTCCCGAGGAGGTCCCCGGCCGCCTGGGGGGACGCGGCGGTCTCGTCCACGTAGGCCCCCTTCAGGCCCGCGAAGAGGGCGACCAGGGCCGGGCGCCTCGTCCGGGCCCAGGCCAGGTCCACCGGGGCGCGGCCCACGACGCGGGTGCCCAGGCACTCGAAGGCCGGGGCCCGCCCGTCGTCGGACACCGGCCGGTCGAGCCTGACCTCCCCCCGGCTGTGGTAGGGCTGGCCGCCGGCGGGCGGCTCCACGGCGTTCGGGGCGATCACCTTCCTGTCCACCCAGGCCGTCAGGGCCAGATAGGGTTTGAGGGCCCCCAGCTTGCCCGGGTCCCCTCCCAGCGCCAGGGTCCTTACCTGGTCCCAGTCCCGCCATCCGTCGGAGGGCCTCCGGTCGACCAGGTTGAGGCCGTCCGCCGCAGACAGAGGGCCGTTCCCGGCGACGCCGTCCTCCCGGTCGATGGCCTCGGCCAGGGTGCCCAGCATCCTGCGCAGGACGGCGTTGTAGCCCGCTGAGGGCAGGGCCGCGGGATCCCCCCCGTTCAGGTAGAAGCCCCCCTGGGGGGCGACCTTCAGGGCATAGAGGTTGCCGAAGGGGGTCCGGTCCCCGCCGAGGCGTCCCGAGAAGCCCCGCATCCTGCCGTCCAGGGTCTGGGTGGCCGGCATCGGCGAGGGCAGGGCCGAGACGAAGAAGGAGGGCCTCAGGGCCTGGCGGACCGGACAGGAGTCCGTGTCCGCGGCCGTCCCCGCCGGCGTGACGCGATAGAGCTGCTGATCGGCCTCAAAGGCCGACAGGAGGCCGTCGGCGGAGCCGTCCCAGTTCTCCCCGCCGTAGGCGTTCTGGGCCAGACAGGGATCCTGTCCGGCCGAGAGCCTGGCCTGGGCGTCCTCGAGGCCCGAACGCGCCAGCATCAGGGCCTTGGTGGACAGGAGGCGCTGCTGGGAGGCCTTGCGCTCCAGCTGGGCCATGGTGACGAAGGCCACGCCCAGCGTGGCCAGGACGCCCAGGACGCCGAGTACGATGAGGAGGGCAAGACCCTGCCGCGAGGGGATCATGTCAGGGGACGCCAGCGGACCTGCTTCACTTCCAGGGTGCCGCCCCAGGCGCGCAGCCCAACCCCCCGGCCCGCCGAACGCCTCCCGGCCAGGGCGAGCTGCTGCGCGGGACAGGACACGATGGGGGTCTCCCCCACGGCGGCCCGGAACCACCCCCCGCGGCATTCCATCCGGATCCGCGTCCATCCCGTCTCCGGCCCCCCCAGCGCGGGCCCGACCGGGGTCTCGTACACCCCGTCCGGGGCCGCCAGCCTCAGGCCCAGTTCGGCCGTCGTCTCCCGCTTGCGGATCAGGGCCTCCATCACGTACCCCCCTCCCGACGGCGCCTGGAGGAAATCCCGGACGGCGTCCTGGAGCAGGGTGTCCCCGTCGCCCAGTTGGATCCAGCCGGACGCCCCCTGCCAGGCCGGGTGGCCTGCCGCACCCTCGGGGGACAGGACATCCCCCTTCAGGAGCGCCGCCTGTCCCGCGCGCAGCAGCGTCCGGCCGTTGCCCAGGTCCAGCGCCACCTCCCCGCGGAGAACGGCCAGGTGGCATTCCGGCGCGGAGGCCGCCTCGGCCCTGGGCATCCAGGCGCTCGCGGAGGCCGCCGCCCGGGGCGGCCCGTCGGCGGTCTCCAGGGAGAGCGCGGCATCGGAGAAGCTGACGCGGGCCTCCCCCCAGCGGAGGCGGACCGCTTCGCCCGGGCTGTCCAGGAGAAGGGCTCCCGAGAGCAGTTCCAGGTCCGTTCCCGAAACCCTCACGGTGCCTTCGCGCCGCAGGGCCACGAGGACGGAGCGGCCGACGATGCCCTCAAGGTCCCCGGTCTCGGCCCGGCACATCCCCTCGCGGATCGCGGCGGGAGCCTGGGCGTGTCCAGGCGGCTCGGACAGGGCCCGGGCCGGCACGGGATGGGATTCCCTGAGGCCGGCCCAGAGCAGGAGGCCGGCCGCGGCGGCCGAAGCCGCCAGGGCCCGCGTCCAAAGGGGACGGGCCGGAGCCGGGAAGCTGCGCCCCAGCCAGAGGGCCTCCTGCTCCAGGCGGAGGGAGAGCTTCCCGGATTCCTGATGGAGGGTCCGGCAGGCGCCACAGGCTTCCAGATGCCGCGCGAGGCCCTCGCGCTGGGCGGGATCCAGGTCCTCCTTCCGCAGGGGGATCCAGTCCAGGATCTCGTCGCAGGCCGGCGTCATGCCCCCACAACGGACGGGGAGGCGGGTCTGTTAACCGGGATTCCGGATTTTGAGGAGGACGGCCAGGGCCTGGTGGGCCTTGGCCAGGCGCTTGGCGGCGGCCACATGGCTCAGGCCCAGCCGCGCGGCGGCTTCCCGGAGCGAAAGGCCCTGGAAGTGGTAGAGTTGGAGGATGTCCCGCCCCTCCTCAGGGAGGCGGGAGAGGGCCTCGTGGAGCTCCAGGTCCTTCCCGAGGGGCTCAGGCGGCGGGGGCCGTTCCGCCAGGGCCCTCCGCTCCGTGACGCCCCGGCGTCCCTGGTCGATCCAGAGGTTCCTGGCCAGGGTGAACCACCAGCCCGGGAAGGAGTCCTCCTGCCGGTACTGGCCGATCCGGGCGATGGCCTGGCGCCAGGTCTCCTGGAAGAGGTCGGCGGCGGCGGCGTCCTGGCGCGTCAGCAGGCGGCAGTGGGAACGGAAGGCCCGGCCCGTCAGGGCATAGACCGCGTCGAAGGCTTGGGCGTCCCCGGCCCGCCAGCGCGAGAGGGCTTCGGGGAGCCCTAG
>JAHFOU010000324.1 GCA_023261525.1 Planctomycetota bacterium
GGCCCGGGCGGAGTACGACCGGGGCTGGGACGCCTTCACGGACCTGTTCGGGGTCGCGCCCCGGGCCGTGGCGGCCCCCGGCTGGACCGCGACGCCGGCCAGCCTGGCCCTCCACGACGAGAAGGGGCTGGCCTATGCCAGCGACGGGAGGGGGAGCTGCCCCTTCCGGCCCGACATGGGCGGACGGTCCTTCCGGACCGTCCAGGTCCCCACCACCCTGCCCACCCTGGACGAGATCCTCGGGAGGGACGGGGTGACACGGGAGAACTTCGCGGCCCGGGTCCTCCAGGGCTTGAAGCCGAAGGCCCTGAACGTCTTCGGGGGCCACGGGGAGGCCGAGGGGCGGGGCTACCAGGCGGAATGCTCGGCCCTGCTCGAGGGGGCCCGTTCCGCCGGCTACGCCCTGCTGCCCCTGGCCGAGGCGGTCCGGTCCGGGGCGGAGGTGCCCCGCGCGCCCCTGCTCCGGCAGGAGATCCCCGGGCGGTCCGGCCTGGTGGCGGTCCAGGGCGGTGCGGCATGAGATACCGTCTTCTCCAGCAAGGGTTTTCTGAGGGCGTCTGGTCACGAGGAGGCCTCTGTCGGGACGAGGAGACGCGAATTGAAGGCGCGGCGATGGGAGGCCACCCAGTGCACCGCGATGAGCAGTTTGCGCATGGCGGCGATGAGGGCGACCTTGGGAAGTTTGCCGCGAGCGCGGAGGCCCTCGTAGTAGGCCTTGAGCCAGGGATTCTTGCGCACGGCCGTCAGGGTGGGCATCCAGAGGGCACGGCGGAGCCTAGCGTTGCCCAAGGGGGTGATGCCAGCACGCTGTCCCTGATGTTTGCCGGACTGGCTGGTGGCGGGGCAGACCCCTACGTAGGAGGCCAGGGCGGAGGCATCCCGGAATTCGGCCGGGTCTCCGAGTTCGGCGATCAGGCGCGCCGCGGTCTGCTTGCCGATACCCTCGATGGATGTCAGGAGCGTCCCTACCTCATGGTCGCCCAGGGTGCGGTCAATGTCGCCGTCGATCTCCCGGATGCGACGGCGCAAGAGATCCAGGTCCTCGCAGGTGTGCCGGACCTGCAGCCGGTAGGCGCTGGCGTGGTGATGGCCCACGGAGACCTTGGCCCTCTCGATCAGGGCATGGGCCAGGTCCGGCCCGACCTTGTGCCGGCCGTCGTAGCAGAGCCGGGCCAGACGCTTGACCGAGAGGCCTCGAAAAGCCTCCGCGGTGGGATAGTCGTGCAGAATGGCCGTGGCCAGCTCGCTGTCCAGGCTCTTGACGTGGCGCAGGAATTCGGGGAAGCCCAGGTCCACCAGACGGTGGAGCTGGCGCTGCCGGTCGCCGAAGTCCTGGACCAGCCGCTCCCGGTGGCGCACGAGTTCCCGAAGTTCTTCCGTGGCCGTGTCGGGAAGCCTCGTGGCCGTGAGTTTCTTCTGGCTGGCGAAGCGGGCGATGCCCACCGCATCGATCGCGTCCGTCTTGGCCCGCTGGAGGTCCTGCCCGGCGAAGTGCCGGGTGCGAATGGGATTCAGCAGCGCCACCTGAAAGCCCTGAGCCAGCAGGGTGGCGACAAGGTTCTTCCAGTAGTGGCCCGTGGCCTCCAGGGCAACCAGGGTGTCCGCCGGTTGTCCCAGCAGACCCAACAGCTTGCTGTAACCGTCGGCGTCCTCGCCGAAGGCCGTGGACTTCAAGAGCACCTCGCCCTTGTCGTCAACGACTGCCGCAACGTGCGTCTCGGAAGCGATGTCGATCCCGACGTATCGCATACAGCCCCTTCCCGACGGGAGGATTCGGGAGCCTCGGAGCCGGTGCCCATGCCCAGCCTTGTCGATGCGAGGACGCTCCGCGCGCCTCGAGATACCGTTCGGGCAAGAAGCACCGGACGAGGGCGCCAATCTCATGCACGAGGACTCAGCCTCAAAGCGTTCCCGGCGACCCTCTCCCGGTTCCCGTCGCCCCACATTAAACTCCATCGGGCCCCCAGGCGGCAGTTTCTGCCGCCGGCCGCCCCCCTCCCCCCTCGGGGTGAGGGGGGGCTTCCCCTCTCCTGCCACAGGGTGTCTCCATGAGTGGAGGTCATACAAAGTGGGCCGCCCTCTTCCTGGCCCTGGCTGCGGCTCTGCTTTGCGGCCTGGGCGGACGCGGGCTCTGGAACCCCGATGAGGGGCGGTACGCCGAGATCGCCCGGGAGATGCTGGACACCGGTGACTGGCTCACGCCGCGCCTGAATGGGGTCGTCTACTCGGAGAAGCCGCCCCTGCTCTATTGGGCGACCGCCGTCTCCTTCAAGGCGCTCGGCCGCCAGGACGGCTGGTCGGCGCGCCTCCCCATGGTTGCGGCCACCCTCCTGACCTGCGCGGTCCTGGCCTGGACGGCCCGGCGCCGCCTGGGAGACGCGGCGGCCTTCTGGGCAACAGCCGCCTACGGATCCTGCCTCTACGTGTTCACGATCTCCCACGTCGTCATCACGGACGGGCTGCTGACCCTCGGGGTCTGCGTGACTTTCGCGGCCCTGGAGTGGGGGCGGGATCGGGGGGGGTGGGGGCCTTCCCTCCTCCTCGGCGCCGGGCTGGCCGTAGGTATCCTGGCCAAGGGGCCGATCGGGGCCGTCCTGCCCGCCCTCGGCCTGGGGCTGGAATGCCTGCTGGCCAGGAGCCTGGAGCCCCTGCGGAGGGTCCGGGGCGTGGTGCCGGCCTGCGGGGTCGCCTGCGCCCTGGTCCTGCCCTGGTTCGTCCTGGAGAGCCGGGCGGTGTCTGGATTCCTGTATTTCTTCATCGTCCACGAGAACTTCCAGCGCTTCGCCACGGACGTGGCCCATCGCGAGGAGGCTTGGTGGTTCTTCGGGGTGATACTCGCCGCCGGCTGGTGTCCCTGGTGGGCCTGGGTGTGGACGGGGGGACGGGAAGGCTGGCGGGACCCTCAGGCGGGCGGGACCCTCCGGGCGGCCCTGGCCTGGTCCGCCGCCGCCGTCCTCTTCTTTTCGGTCTCGCGCTCCAAGCTGCCCACCTACATCTGGCCGGCCTTTCCGCTGATGGCCCTGGCGGCGGGATGGGGGGGGAGGCTGCACGCGCCCGGCGGCGGAGGGGTGTGGAAGGCGGGGTTGGGGTTCCTCATGGGGCTGGGCGTCGCCCTGGCCGCCGTGTCCAGCGCGGGGTTTGCCCCCAGGATCTACCACGAGCATCTCGCCATGGCGCCCGTGGGGATGGCCTTCGGGGTCTCGTTGGCGGCCCTGGCCCTC
>JAHFOU010000325.1 GCA_023261525.1 Planctomycetota bacterium
GTGCGGATGCGCCGGATCAGGTCCACCAGCTCGCGGCCCTCCTGGGGATTGAGGCCGGCCGCCGGCTCGTCTAAGAGAAGGAGCTTGGGGTCCGAGGCCAGGGCCCGGGCGATCTCCAGGCGCCGCTGCTCGCCGTAGGGGAGGGATTTCGCCGGATGCTCCGCTCGGACGGCCAGCCCCACGAAGTCCAGGCACTCCAGGGCCTTCGCCTCCAGCGCGGCCTCCTCGGCCTTCACCGCCGGGCTTCCCAGGAGGGCGCCCGCCACGCCGGAGCGCCCCAGGCGGTGGGTGCCCACGAGGACGTTCTCCCGCACGCTCAGGGAGGCGAAGAGGCGGATGTTCTGGAAGGTCCGGGCGATGCCCCGGGCGGTCACGGCGTGGTCGGGCAGGGGGGTGATGTCCTCGCCGGCGAAGCGGATGGCGCCGGCGGTGGGCAGGTAGACGCCGGAGAGGCAGTTGAAGAAGGTGGTCTTGCCCGCGCCGTTGGGGCCGATGACGCTGTGGATGGCCCCGGCTTCCACGGAGAGGTCCACCCCGTCGACGGCCTTGAGGCCCCCGAAGTGCATCTTCAGGCCTTCCACGGCGAGGAGAGGGCTCATCGCTTCTGCCCCTGCGGCCTCAGCACCGCCATGGCCACCAGCAGGGCCCCGAAGACCAGCATGCGGGCCGCCCCGGCGTCGCGGAGCAGCTCCTGGAACAGCGTCACCAGGACGGCGCCCAGGATGACGCCTCTCAGGCTCCCCATCCCGCCCAGGACCACCATGGACAGCACGATGACCGACTCCAGGAAGGTGAAGGACTCCGGCGTCACGAAGCGGATCCTCGCCGCGAAGAGGGCCCCGGCCACCCCCGCCCATCCCGCCGCCATCGCGAAGGCCAGGAGCTTGATGCGGGAGGCGGGAATGCCCATCGCCCGCGCCGCCGTCTCGTCCTCCCGCACGGCCAGCATGGCACGTCCGATGCGGGAGCGTCCCACGCGGTGGTGGAAGAGGGCGGCCAGGACCGCCGCGCCCAGGGCCAGGCCGTAGTGCCAGGTCGCCGTGGGATAGGCGCAGGTGCCCTTCAGGGGCTTGAGGAGGGCGGGCGTGAGGTTGACGCCATTGTTGCCCCCGGTGACGGACTCCCAGTTCTTCAGCACCAGGACCAGGGTCTCGCCGAAGCCCAGGGTGACGATGGCCAGGTAGTCCCCCTTGAGGCGGAGGGCCGGAAAGCCCACCAGGATCCCGGCCGAGGCGGCCAGCAGGGGGCCCAGGATCAGCCCCAGGCCCACGGCGGGCCAGTAGGGCAGGAGGCCCCCGGCGGCGATCAGGGCCGTGGCGTAGGCGCCGAGGGCGTAGAAGCCCCCATAGCCCAGGACCAGGACCCCGGTGCGGCCCACCACCAGGTCCAGGCCCAGGGCCAGGATCACGTACAGCCAGAGCTGGGAGAGGGTCTCCAGCGTGAGCCAGCCCAGGGGGTGGAAGGAGGAACCGGGAACGGTCCAGCGGGCGAGGGACTGCATCCACTCCAGGGGAAGGAAGGGGAAGGCCAGGGCCGCCGCCAGGCCCGTGCCCAACAGCAGGCCTCCGGGGGCGGAGGGGGGGGGGCAGCGGCGGAGGGCGACGCCCAGCCCCCAGAGGGCCAGCACGGCGGGCGGGATCCAGAGCGGGGCCCAGAGGAGGCCCCAGATCCTGGCCTGGAGGATCTCGCCGTTCGCACCTGGGGCGAGGAAAAAGCCGAGAAAGGGGACCGAGAGCAGTCCCAGGCCCAGCGCCATGAGGAGGGCCCTCCGCACTAGACCTTCACCACCGCCTTCTCGCCCAGCAGGCCCGAGGGCCTCACGAGCAGGACGGCCAGGAGGACGACGAAGGCCAGGGCATCCTTGTACTCGGGCACGGGCAGGAGGCTGGATCCGGTGGCCTCCAGGACCCCGAGGAGCAGTCCTCCCAGCATGGCGCCGGGCACCGAGCCGATCCCGCCGAGCACCGCGGCGGTGAAGGCCTTGAGTCCGGCCTGGTAGCCCATGTAGGGCTGGGCCGAGCCGTAGTTCAGGGCCACGAGGACGCCCCCGGCCGCCGCCAGGGCCGAGCCCAGGGCGAAGGTCCCTGAGATGGTGCGGTCCACGTCCACCCCGCAGAGGGCCGCCATGGCGGGATCCTGGGAGACGGCCCGCATGGCCCGTCCGGCCCTCGTCCGGGTGACGGCCAGGTGGAGGGCCGCCATGCAGGCGAAGGAGGCCAGGAGGATGACGGCCTGGACCCGGCTCAGGGCCCCGCCCAGGAGGGGGGCGCCGTCGAAGATCCCGCGCACGGCGTGGGGGAAGACCTTGTTGTCCGTGCCCTGGGTCATCTGGAGGTAGTTCTGGAGGAAGAGGGAGACCCCGATGGCGCTGATCAGGGGGGCCAGGGCATGGGCCTTCCTCAGGGGCCGGTAGGCGAGGCGCTCGATGGCCATGCCATGCACGGCGCAGACCAGGACGGCGAGGGCGCCCGCCGCGAGCAGGGCCGCCAGGGGGTGGGCCGCGGTCAGGCCCGTCGCGGTGCCTCCGGCCAGGGCCAGGATGCCGGCGTAGGCGCCCAGGGTGAAGACCTCGCCGTGGGCGAAGTTGATCATGCCCAGGACCCCGTAGACCATGGTGTACCCCAGGGCGATCAGGGCGTAGGAGGCCCCCTGGGCCAGGCCGATGAGGAGGGTCTGGAGCATCCGCGCCCCGGAGCGTACCGCCCGTGGGGGCGGGGCGTCAAGGAAGGGCGGCCCGGAAAGGCCTTGACATTGTATTGGTGTGCTAATACACTGCTTCACACAAGGAGGGCGGATGGACCACGTGACCCGTTCCTGGAGCCTGATCAAGTCCTGCTTCCTGGTGTTGCGCAACGCGCCGCGCCTGGCCTGGTTCCCCATCCTGTCGGGGTTGTGCAGCCTGGCGGTGGTCGTCCCCCTGGGGATCTCCCTCTGCCTTGCGGTGGGACGCAACCCGGCCGGGCTCGATGCCTGGCTCTCCGGCTGGGGAACCCGCCCTTGGGTCTGGGCGGCCGGTCTGGGGGCCTTCTTCATCCTGAACGTCGGAGGCTATTTCCTTTCCACCTTCTTCGGCGTGGCCACGATCGCCTGCGTGCTGGGGCGCCTGGAGGGGAAGCCGGTCGCGCTGCGGGATGGATTCAGGACGGCGATGGACCGCTCCGGCGTGATTGCCGGGTGGGCCCTCCTGGCGGCTTCCGTAGGTCTGGTCCTGCAGGCGAT
>JAHFOU010000326.1 GCA_023261525.1 Planctomycetota bacterium
ACCGCCTTGGCCACCCAGCTCTTCACGCACTGCGTCGGAGATGTCTATTGCGTGATGGGCTGCCAGCAATGGCCTGCCATCGACCTGGCCCTGAGGCAGGCCGGCTTCCACTGGTCGGCCACGGTCATCTGGGCCAAGGACCTCTTCGTCCTGGGGCGCTCCAACTACCACCGCCAGTATGAGCCCATCTGGTACGGCTGGCCCGAGGGAAGCGCCAGCACCTTCCGAGGAGGACGCGACCAGAGCGACCTCTGGGAGATCCCCAGACCCCGTAGGTCCGAGGAGCACCCCACCATGAAGCCCGTGGCCCTGGTGAACCGGGCCATCGGCAACTCCAGCGGGCCGGGAGCGACGGTGCTGGATCCCTTCCTGGGCTCCGGGACCACGCTCATCGCCTGCGAGGAGCTTGGCCGCCGTTGCGTCGGCCTCGAACTCGAGCCCCGCTACGTGGACGTCATCGTGAAACGCTGGGCCCAAGCCACCAGGAAGCAGCCCCGTCTGGAGCGGGAAGGAAAGGAGGTCCTGTGGGAGACGGTGTCCGCTGGTTTCGCTACTGCCGCCGGTGCTGGTGGGGCATCGTCCGCCTCCGAGGCCCTGACGACGCCCAAGACATCTGTGGCAACTGTGGAGTCCCTCCGTGCTTGACGACCCCAAGCCGGGCATCCGTCTCCTGGCCCTCAGTCTCCCCGAGGCCGCCATGATCCTCACCCAGTCCGGCGAGCACCCCATCACCGAGGCCATGCTCCGGGACGACATCGCGGCCGGCGCTCCCCTCAATCCCGACGGGACCCTCAACCTGATCGCCTACACCGCCTGGGTCGTGAAGGGGCTTGCTGATGCCCGCTGATCCCAAGAGCCTCACTCCGACTGAGCTGGTGAAGTTCCTGAACTCCACGCCGCTCGGCCCCGTGATCGACATGCGGGGACTCTACCAGCACCGGATGCAGGCCGGCTTCCGCCTCGGCTCCGGCAAGCACATCGACTTGTTCCGCTACGCCGCCTGGGTGGCATGGCTGAGGCACATGCCCAAGGTCCCCGCTGACACCCACGAGGAGATAAGGGCCAAGGACGCCGCACGCAAGCGCGAGGACGCCGAGGCCGGGAGGGACATCGGGGAGCTTCCAGCGGTCGCGGACCAGGCCAGGAAGGCGAGGTGCCGCACGGACTTCCGGGCCTTCGCGGAAACCTACTTCCCGGGGACATTCAGCCTGAAATGGAGCCCGGACCACCTCAAGGCCATCGACAAGACCCAACAGGCGGTCCTGCAAGGCGGCCTCTTCGCCCTGGCCATGCCCAGAGGCAGCGGCAAGAGCAGCATCGCGGAATGCGCCGTCCTCTGGGCCGTCCTGCACGGGCATAAGGACTTCGTGGCACTGATCGGGGCGTCCGAGGCCCACGCCCGAGAGATGCTGGAGTCCATGAAGACGGAGCTGGCTGAGAACGACCTCTTGGCCGCGGACTACCCCGAGGTCTGCCTGCCCATCCGGGCCCTAGAAGGCATCGCCAACCGCTGCGCGGGCCAGCTCTACCAGGGCAAGCAGACGCATATCCTCTGGACGGATACCGAGATCGTCCTGCCCACCATCCCCGGCAGCAAGGCTTCGGGAGCCATCATCAAGGTCGCCGGGCTGACCGGTCGGATCCGGGGCATGAGGTTCAAGCGCCACGACGGCCAGGCGGCCCGGCCCAGCCTGGTCATCATCGACGACCCCCAGACCGACGCTTCGGCCCGCTCCCATTCCCAGTGCGACGCCCGGCTGAGGCTCCTGTCCGGGGCTGTGCTTGGCCTGGCTGGGCCCGGGAAGGAGATCTCCGGGATTTTGCCCTGTACCGTGATCCACCCTGGGGACGTGGCCGATCAGGTCACCGACCGCCAGAAACATCCCGAGTGGAACGGGGAGCGCACGAAGATGGTCTACGCCTTTCCGACTCACGAAAAGCTCTGGGCCCGTTACGCCGAGATCCGTGCGGACTCCTTCCGCACCTATGGCGACCAGAGGGCCGCGACGACGTTCTACCTGGCCAACCGAGAGGCCATGGACGCGGGGGCTGAGGTCGCATGGCCCGAGCGGTTCAAGCCGGGCGAGGCGTCGGCCATCCAGAACGCCATGAACTTGAAGCTTCAGGACGAGGCCGCCTTCATGGCCGAGTACCAGAACGACCCGCTACCGGACGTTGCCGAGGACAAGGCGGCCGTCACCGCGGAGCAGATCTGCGCCAAGCTGAACGGCCTCAAGCGCGGCGTCGTCCCGGTCTGGGGCACGCATCTCACGGCATTCATCGACGTGCAGGGCAAGCTGCTCTATTGGGTCGTCTGCGCCTGGAGCCCGGACTTCACCGGGGTGGTCCTGGACTATGGGGCCTACCCGGACCAGAAGAGGCCCTATTTCCTCCTGAGGGATGCCCAGCGGACCCTCCAGAAGGCCGCGAAGGGTGCTGGCATGGAGGGCGCGATCTACGCCGGCCTGACTTCGCTCTGCGGGGACATCCTCAGCCGGGAGTGGGCCGGCGAGGCCGGGGGAGCGTTCCGGGTGGGCCTCTGCCTGGTGGACGCGAACTGGGGGTCTTCCACGGACGTGGTGTATCAATTCTGCCGCCAGGACCCTCACGCAGCCCAGCTCTTCCCCAGCCACGGGAGGTTCGTGGGGGCAGGCTCGCGACCCTTCAGCGAGTATGCAAAGCGCCCAGGAGACCGCATCGGGCTCAACTGGAGGGTCCCCAACGCCCACCAGACGAGAGCCATCCGGCACGTCCTCTTCGACGTGAACTACTGGAAGAGTTTCGTGGCCGCCCGTCTCGCCGTGCACATGGGCGATCCCGGATGTCTGTCCCTGTTCGGAAAAAGCAGGGAGGCCCACCAGCTGTTCGCGGACCACCTGACGGCGGAATACTCCGTCAAGACCGAGGGCCGCGACCGCGTCGTGGACGAGTGGAAAATCAGGCCCGACGGGCGCGACAACCATTGGTGGGATTGCCTGACGGGAGCAGCCGCCGCGGCATCCATGGCCGGGGTCCAGCTTCCCGGCACCAACTCCCAGCTGGTGAGAGTCCGGCGCGTGATCAACATGGCGGAAGTCAGGGCTCGTCAGGCGGCGCGACGATGAGCCCCCGGAAGCGGGTCAGGGAGGCATTCGGGGTACATAGTGCACTCCACGGTGAGAAGCCTTCCACTGCTCCTGCGGCTCCAGTCAAACCCGCGGGACTCGAATGCC
>JAHFOU010000327.1 GCA_023261525.1 Planctomycetota bacterium
GGTGCGAGACCTGCCACACCGTCCTGGCCAACGAGCAGGTCTCCACGGGAGGATGCTGGCGCTGCGGGAACCCCGCCGGCAAGAAGGAGCTGGAGCAGTGGTACTTCCGGATGTCCTCCTACGCGGAGGCCCTCCTGAAGGACCTCGACGCCCTGCCGGGCTGGCCCGAGGGCACCAAGACCATGCAGAGGAACTGGATCGGCCGCAGCGAGGGGGCCGAGCTGGTCTTCAAGGCTAAGGGGAAGGACCTCGTCGTCTTCACGACCAGGCCCGACACCCTCTTCGGGGCCACCTACGTGGTCCTGGCGCCCGAGCATCCCCTGGTGGAGGCCATCGCCGATCCCGCCCGGCTCCCCGAGCTGAGGGCCTACCGGGCCAAGGCCCAGGCCACCAAGGAGATCGACCGGGCGTCCACGGTGCGCGAGAAGACCGGGGTCTTCACCGGGGCCACGGCCGTCAATCCGGCCACGGGGAAGGAGGTCCCCGTCTGGGTGGCCGACTACGTGCTCATGGGCTACGGGACGGGGGCCATCATGGCTGTCCCGGCCCATGACCCGAGGGACTTCGTCTTCGCCAAGGCCCAGGGCCTTCCCCTGGTCGAGGTGATCCAGAGGCCGGTGCCGTCCGACGATCCCCTGCACGAGGCGTACGAAGGGCCCGGGGTCCTGGTCAACTCCTTCGCCTTCGACGGAATGGAGGACGCCAAGGCCAAGCGCGAGATCACGGCCTGGCTGGCCAAGCAGGGCCTCGCCAAGGCCACCGTGCAGTATCGCCTGAGGGACTGGCTCGTCTCCCGCCAGCGCTTCTGGGGGGCGCCCATCCCCATGGTGCACTGCCCGACGTGCGGGGTGGTGCCGGTCCCGGAGAAGGCCCTTCCCGTGCGCCTGCCCGAGGGCGTGACCGACTTCCTGCCCAAGGGCCGCTCCCCCCTGGCCGACGTCCCGGCTTTCGTGAACACGCCCTGCCCGGCCTGCGCCGGCCCCGCCCAGCGGGACACGGACACCCTGGACACCTTCCTCTGCTCCTCCTTCTACATGCTCCGCTACTGCGATGCGAAGAACGCCGGGCAGGCCTTCCGGAGGGACCTGGTCGACGCCTGGGCCCCGGTGGACCTCTACATCGGCGGGGCCGAGCATGCCTGCATGCACCTGCTCTACTTCCGCTTCGTGACCAAGGTCCTGCGCGACGCCGGCTTCCTCCCTGATGGCTTCCGCGAGCCGGCGACGAGGCTCTTCCACCAGGGCATGGTCCTCGACGGCGAGGGTCAGATCATGTCCAAGTCCAAGGGCAACGCCCTGGCCGTGGGCCCCCTCCTCGAACGCGAGGGTTCGGACGTGGCCCGTCTCGCCGTCTTCTTCCTGGGGCCCTCCGAGGACGAGGTCCGCTGGAGCGAGGACGCGGTGACCGGGGCGAGGCGCTTCGTCTTCAAGCTCTGGGACGCCTTCATGGACCAGGCGGCCGTGGTCCGCTCCTGCGCGGGCCAGCCCGTCCAGGCTCCCGCCCTTTCCCCCGAGGCCCGGGAGGTCCGCCGCCGCGTCCACCTCGCGGTCCAGCGGGCGACCGAGGCCTTCGAGGGGACCTTCCAGTTCAACACGACGATCTCGGGAGTGATGGAGTTCCTCAACGCCTTCCTTCCCGCGTCCGAGGCCCTGGCCCAGGACCCGGCCGCCGGCCCCGTGATCGCCGAGGCGGGGCTGGCGATCGCCCGCATCCTCTCGCCCCTGGCGCCCCACCTGGCCGAGGAGCTCTGGGAGCGCTTCGGTCAGAAGGGCTCGGTCACGGAAGCCTCTTGGCCGGTGGTGGATCCTGCCGCCCTGGTTCAGGACGAGGTGGAGCTGGCCATCCAGGTGAACGGCAAGGTGAGGGGGAAGATCACCGTGGGGACCTCGGCGCCGGAAGAGGAGATCCGCAAGGCCGCCCTGGCCCATCCGGCGGTGGCGGGCAAGACCGTCAAGAAGGTGGTGGTGGTGAAGGGCCGGTTGGTTAACATCGTGGCCACGGAGGGCGCAAGCGCGACATGAGCCTGATCCATACGGTGGCGGGAAGCGGGAAGCCGGCCTTTCTGGCCCAGCTGGCCCCGGGGGTCCTGGTCGAGGCCGTCTCCCCAGCGCCCATGTATCCCTCGGACGGGGGCACCCTGGTGACGGCGACCTTCACCAACCCCTGGAAGGTCCCGGTCACGTTGCGCAACCTCCGCCTCACCCATGTGACGATGGGGGAGATGGGGACGATTTCCCCGCCCGAGAAGCTGAAGGCCCTGCCCGGTGCGGCGTGGCTGGATGCCGCCGGCTTCACGCTCCAGCCGGGAGAGGCCCGCACGGGTCGGCTCTGCTTCGCCTGCAGCGACAAGCTCGAGGTCTCCATGCCCTGCGCGTTGGAGGCCGATCCCTCCCTCGGGTCCACCGGGCGCGGGGGGGTGCGCTGCGTGCCCGTCGCCGACCTGGAGAAGGAAGCCGCCAAGGCGGCCGAGAAGGCCGCCAAAGCCGCCAAACCGGCCTAGCGCCGGCGGGCGGGCTCCAGCAGTTCGAAGGTGTTCCCACTGGGGTCCCGGAAGGTGGTCTCCAGGCCCCAGGGCATCTTCTTCACGGGGTGGAGGCATGTCACGCCCTTGGCCTTCATCTTCCGGGCGGTGCCCCGGATGTCCTTCACGCTGAAGTGGACGTCCACGGGGCTCTTGCGGTTGTTGCCCTTGCCGCCGCCGTGGATGCAGAAGCCGGTGCCTCCCACCTGGAAGGCGGCCCAGCCCTGGCCTTCCTTCATCGGGGGGTAGGCGAGCTTCAGGCCCACCTGGTCGCGGTAGAAGGCCAGGCTCTTCTCGAAATCCCTGACGAAGACGACGATGGGATCGATGCGGGTGATCATGGGCGTCCTCCGAAGTGTCTTTGGAATTCACGATAGGCGTCATGCCTGTCGCCCGCCTTGCGCAGGCCGATGAAGAGGATCCGGACAAGATGACGGGTCTCGTCGATCTCGTAGAAGATGCGGTGCCGGCCTTTCTTCAGGCGGCGGTATCCGGTGAGCTCGTCGGTGAGTCGGGTTCCCTCCCGGCGGGGCATGGCCTGGATGATGCGGATGGCATCCACGATGACGCGCCGGTCCTTCTCGGGCAGGGCGTCGATGATGTCCTTTGCGGGCTCGAGGATCGTGATCGCGTAGGAGGTCACTTCCGCTTGGGCTTGGCCTTCGGATCCAGCGGTTCGCCGAAGACCT
>JAHFOU010000328.1 GCA_023261525.1 Planctomycetota bacterium
TCCACGAAGGCCCCGTAGTTCGTGAGGTTGCGGACGATCTTGCCCTCGAGCTTGGTTCCGACGGGGAACTTGACCTCCACCTGGGTCCAGGGGTTCTGCTCCAGCTGCTTGATGCCCAGGGAGATGTTCTGCTTCTCGCGGTCGATCCTCAGGACGCTGACCTCGACCTCCTCGCCGATAGTGAGCATCTCGTCCGGGCGGTTGAGGCGCTTGGTCCAGGACATCTCGGAGATGTGCACCAGGCCCTCGATGCCGGGCTCCAGCTCCACGAAGGCGCCGTAGGTCAGGATGTTGACGACCTTGCCCTTCACGCGGCTGCCGACGGCAAAACGCTCCTCGACCTTCTCCCAGGGGTTCGCGGACTTCTGCTTGAGGCCCAGGGCGATGCGCTCGCGCTCCCGGTCCACGTTAAGGATGACCACCTCGATCTCCTGGTCCACCTTGACCACCTCGGAGGGGTGGCCGATGCGGCCCCAGCTCATGTCGGTGATGTGCAGGAGGCCGTCGATCCCGCCGAGGTCCACGAAGGCGCCGAAGTCGGTGATGTTCTTGACTAGCCCGCGGCGGACCTGGCCCTCGCGGATCTCCTTCAGGAGGGTGTCCTTCTGCTTGGCCCGCTCCTCCTCGAGGAGCTTGCGGCGGGAGATAACGATGTTCCTGCGCTCGGGGTCGATCTTGATGATCTTGCCCTCGACCTCGCGGCCGATGAGTTCGCCCAGGTCGTTCACGCGGCGCACATCCACCTGGGAGGCGGGCATGAAGACCTGGATGCCGCCGACGTCGACCAGGACGCCGCTCTTGAGCTTGCGGACGACCATGCCCTTGACCAGGTCGCCCTCCTTGTGGGTGACCATGAGGTCTTCCCAGGCCTTCACGCGGTCGGCGGTGCGCTTGGACAGGAGGACCAGGCCGGAGGCCTGCTCGAAGGCCTTGAGAACGACCTCCACCTCCGAGCCCACGACGACCTCCTCGCCCTCCTCGAACTCCTCGGTGGGGATGAGGCCCTCGGACTTGTGCCCGATGTCCACGACGACGTGGTTGTCCAGGACCTGGAGGATGCGGCCCTTCAGGATGGAGCCCGTCTCGAACTTCTTGACGGTCTGCTCGCACCACTGGCCGAGGTCGGGGGCGTCGGCGGCGCCGAGGATGGCCTTGAGGTCATGCTCGACGGCGTCTTCGGGGAGGGTCAGGTGCGGAAGCGGGCGGCGTTGCTTGGCCATGGGTCTGAGCTCCTTAAGATTCCTGTAGTTTCCTGTGGAGAGAACGGATTGCGACATCGAGTTCGGCCCGGGCCCCGTCCGGATCCTGGCGGAAGCGTTCGGCAGGGATGGCCTTGCCGTAGGCGACCTTGAGGGGAGCAGGAAGGGGATAGGCCCGTTTGCGAGGCCAGGCCCGGAAGGTGTCCACCGCCGCCGGCACCACGGGGACCGAAGCCAGGCGGGCCAGGAGGCCGGCCCCTTCCCGGATCGGACCGACCTGGCCGTCCTTGGAGCGGGTCCCCTCCGGGAAGACCACCACCGCCTCCCCGGCCTTGAGCCGGCGCACGGCCTCCTTCAGGCCCTCCTTGCCTACGCCGTCGCGGCGCACCGGGAAGGCGTGCACCCCGCGGATCAGGGGGCCAAAAAGGGGGTTGCGGAAGAGGGTGTCGCGGGCCATGAAGGAGAGGGGGCGGGAGGTCCCGGCCCCCAGAAGGACGGGGTCCAGGTAGCTCTGGTGGTTGGAGGCGATCACCACGCCTCCCGGCGGGAGGGTGCCGCGGCGCACCCGGGCGCGGCAGAGCGCAAGGAAAAGGAAACGAGCCAGCTCACGGAGCACGACATACAGCATCACCCTTGCCTGGTTGGGAGGTTTGTGAAAGGTTGCGGGACGTTGTCGGACAGGACTGGCCTGCGACGGGCCTTTCACGACCGCCGCAGGTGACGGCCGGAAATTCTAAGCGCCTCCCGGCCGCTGTCAACCCTTCCTTTGCAGGCAGGGGATTCCTACAATCCCCGGAGTACTATGGCTGAGCTTCTCAAAGTCCTGCGCACCTACCTGGTCCTGGGCGTCCTGGCGATCGCGGTGCTCATCGCCTACCGCCTGGGGACCACTTACAGCTGGAAGACCGCGCCCGAGGAGGACACCCTCATGGCGCCCCTTCTGAAATCGGGGGCCATGTTCCGCATGGACCGCAGGGCCGTGGACAAGCCCCTGGAGCGGGGGGCCGTCGTGGCCTACCAGAAGGATCCCCGGGACCCGGACGCCTTTCTCCTGGGGCGCATCGTGGGCCTGCCGGGGGAGCGCGTGGCGGTGAAGGATGGGGCGGTGCTGGTGGACGGCGAGGTCCTCTCGGAGCCCGGCCGGGCCTCCCCGACCCTGGGCAAGGTGCCCGAGATCCGGATCCCCCGCGGTTACTACTTCGTCCTCGTCGATGAGCGCAACGACGGCCGTTTCAATACGCCCGGCGCCAACGCGGACAGCCGGGACTTTGGGCCGGTCGCAGCCTGCCGCATGCTGGGGAAGTTGGCGCACTAGCCGTGGTCAAGCTCCCTGCCGTCCTGCGCAACGTGACGCCCCTGTCCCTGGGTCTGGCGGGGGGCGCCGTCCTGGCCCTGCTCATGGCCTTCGCCCTGGTTTGGACCAGCTTGAACGAGTACCGTTCCGGCACAGGCTTCCGCAAGGTCCTGCGCGCCTACGGCTCCGGCGCCCCCGATGTGGCCGCGGACGGCCTGCCGGAGGTGATCGCCGCCAAGCCCCACCGCTACCCTTATCCCAAGCTCCTGCTGGCCCTACTCAAGCTGAGATCCCAGGATCTTGCCGGGGCCTCCGCGCTCTACCGGGAGGTCCTGGACGAGCGGGAGACCCTGCTGACGGACCGGGAGAAGGCGCTCTGCTACAACGGCCTCGGGACCGTCGCCGTGCTGGGAGCGAAGAAGCCCGACGAGCGCACCGCCGCCTTCCGCGTCGGGCGGGAGCAATTCCAGAAGGCCGTGGACGCCTGGCCCAAGCTTCCCGAGAGCTATCTCAACCTCGCCACCCTGGCCCTGGCGGAGGGCAAGCCCGACGAGGCTTCCCGCCGGCTTACGGAGGCGACGGCACAAGGTTGCCTGCCCCCGGGGATGGAAGGGGTGCGCGCCATGGCCCTCCTGCGCATGTTCCTGGCCTCCGCGCGGGGAGCCGAGGACGAGGCCCTGGCCCAGGCGCGTTCCTTCATGGCCTACCGT
>JAHFOU010000329.1 GCA_023261525.1 Planctomycetota bacterium
ACCTTCTCGTCGCGGCAATGGAGCCCCAGGGTGTGGCCCATGCCGCCGTAGGCCAGGACCGAGAGGCAGCGCTCGCACCCGGCCTCCCAGCCCTCCGCCGTGTACAGGGCCAGGATGGGGGCCAGGATCTCACGCGAGAGCGGGAAGTCCCGGCCCACGCCGCCTTCCTCGGCCAGGAGGACGGTCGTGTCCTCCGGGACGGAGAATCCGGCCATCTTCGCCAGGCGGGCGGCGGGCAGACCGACCACGGAGGTGTTGAGGGCGCCGGAGGGAAGCTGGACCAGGCGGGCCAGCTTGGCGCGGTCCTCGCCCTCCACCAGGACGGCCTTGGCCTTCTTCATCTCGGCCAGGAAAGCTTCTTTCACCGGGGCATCCACCACCACGGCCTGTTCGGAGGCGCAGATGGTGCCGTAGTCGAAGGTCTTGGAGGAGACCAGGCAACGGGCCGCCAGGGCCAGGTCGGCCGAGCGGTCCACCCAGACGGGGACATTGCCGGGGCCCACCCCGTAGGCGGGCTTCCCGGAGGAGTAGGCGGCCCTGACCAGGCCCTCCCCTCCCGTCGCCAGGATGACGGCCGTGTCGGGGTGGCGCATCAGGGCCTCGGTGGCCTGGAGGGTGGGCTTGCCCAGGCACTGGATCAGGCCCGGCGGCGCCCCCGCGGCCTCGGCGGCCTTGCGCAGGACCTCCGCCGCGGCGGCGATGCAGCGCAGGGCCCGGGGATGGGGCGAGAGGACGATGGCGTTGCGGCCCTTGAGGGAGATCAGGATCTTGAACAGGGCCGTGGACGTGGGGTTGGTGACGGGGATGACGGCGGCCACCACGCCCATGGGCACGCCCACCTCCCAGACTCCCTGCGCGTCGTCGCGGCGGAGGATGCCGGCGGTCTTCTCGTCCCGGATCGACTCCCAGACATTGCGGGTGGAGAAGAGGTTCTTGAGGGTCTTGCCGTCGACGTGGCCGAACCCCGTCTCCTCCACGGCCAGGCGGGCCAGGTCGGCGGAGGCGGCCACCCCCGCCTCGGCCATGGCGGCGCAGAGACGGTCCACGGCGGCCTGGTCGAACCCGGAAAAAGCCTGTTGGGCGGCCTGAGCCCGGGCCACCGCGTCCCGGACCTCCTGGAGGGCCTCCAGGTCGGCGTCCATCCTAGCCGTTCATCCTCGCAAGAGCCTGCAGCAGGGCCTCCCGGTCGGCCAGGGAGATCTCCCGGCCGCGCAGGGGGAAGCCGGGCAGGGTGCGGGCGTACCGCCTCAGCTCGGGCACGGACATCTGGTCGGTGTCCACGGCGCCGTCGGCCTTGCGGGGGAAATCGGCCGCGGGGGCGGAGGGGGCATGGGGCGAGACGCCTCCCTGCGGCTCCTGGGAACCCGAAGGCGCCCAGGGCAGGGTGACCCGCGGAGCGGTCGGCGCGGAGGGAAGCAGGGGCTCCAGGTCCCCGTGGGGCCGGGGGATGATGTGGACGCTGACCAGCTCACCCACCTGCTCGGCGGCGGCCTTGCCGGCGTCCAGGGCGGTCTTCACCGCGCCCACGTCCCCGCGCACGAAGATGGTGGTGTAGCCGCCCCCGATGGTCTCCTGGCCGACCACATCCACATAGGCGGCCTTGGCCATGGCGTCGGCGGCCTCGGAGGCGCCGACACGGCCCTTGGTCTCGATCATGCCGAGGGCCTGGCGGGTGGGCTCATTCATCGTCCGCCCCCCCCCCTTCGCCCTCGTCCGAACCCTTTCTGCGTGTCCATGCCTCGCTTTCATACTTGGCCAGGAGGCGCTCCGCAAGCGCTTCCTCTTCCTCCATCAGGCTGGCGGGCTCCAAGGGGACCCGAAAGGCCTCGGCGAACCCCCGGCCCAGGGCGTCCGCGAGGGCCTCGGGCTCCACCTCCCGGTCCAGCTCTTCCTTCAAGCCGGTACCCCCCCTTCCATTGCGCCGGTCATGGCTGAGCATGACGGAGCCGTGGACGAGGAGGCGCTTCCTGAGGCGGCGCTGGGCCGAGCCGGCGATCTTCTTCCCCGAGGGGGCCAGGACGTCTCCGGCCGCCGGCTTCTCGAAGCAGGCGAAGGGGTCGTCCTTGCCGCGGGCCTCGCCCTCCTCCTGGACCCGGCACTCCAGGCCGAACTCGGCCATGGCGCGGATCACGCCGGCGTGGGCGCGACGGTAGAGGCCGCGGATGTCGTTGCGGCTGGCGAGGTCGTCCTCGTGGCCGGTCAGGGAGTAGGTGACCTCGCGCTCGTGCCAGATGGCCCCGCCTCCGGTCTGGCGTCGGACCAGGGGGTCCTTCCAACCTTCAGGGATCTCCTGGGAGTAGCCAATGGAGAGGGCGCCGGGGCGCCAGCCGTACAAGCGAAGGGTAGGCCGGGGCGCCAGGCGCAGGAGGGTCTCGTCGAGGGCCATGTTCTCAGCCGCGCCGTGCCAGGAGAAGGTCAGGAGGCGCCAGGAGATCATCCCTCAGGCCCGCCCCAGAAGCGTGTCGTATTCCGCGTGGGTGCCGATCCAGAACCAGGCCAGGTCCCCACCTTCCTCCACGGCGAGGGCACGATAGTGAAGTCCCACGCGAACAGATCGGAACATCCCGATCCGTTTGAAATGCAGGGAGGGATGCTGGGGGTCATTCTTCAAGGTATCGAAACACCGGTCGGCGAGGCGTCGGATGTCCCCGGGAAGACGCTCATGGCAACCCCAGAACCTGGGGGTTGCCCGGTGCCTCACAGGTCCTTGCCGCGACCGTCCCGGAGATCCCGGAGGGCCTCGTCGGCCAGGATATCGAGACGTCCCGCGGCGACATCCCCCGCGAGATCGCGGTCCCACCCGGCCGCATCGAAGGCCGCGAACCAGGCACGGAACGCGGCCAGCTCCCGGGAGGGCAGCTTCTGGACCGCAGCCTCGATTTCCTGAATGGTACTCATGGGGTTAGTTTAACCCGATCGGATGCGGAAGGCAACGCGTCACGCGATCACGACTCAGGCTTCCCAGGGCTAGCAGACAGGAGACCTCTTTCAACCAAAGCGGCCACCCTCCCCAGATCCGACGGCCCGGCAGGATCCTCAGCAGAGCCCTCATCCCGCCATCCTAGCAGGACGACGTCGTCAGGGAATGACGCCCAGCCTCTTGCCCACCTTCCCGAAGGCCTCGAGCGCGCGGTCGACATGGGCCGGCTCATGGGCGGCCGAGAGCTGGACCCGGATCCTGGCCTGGCCCTTGGCCACCA
>JAHFOU010000037.1 GCA_023261525.1 Planctomycetota bacterium
CTGGATGCCCTGGCCGGCCAGTCGTAGCCTGGCCCCCGGCTGGGTGCCGGGCGGGATGCGGACCTTGGCCATCCCGTGCAGGGTCTGGACCTGGACCTCGGTGCCCAGGACGGCGTCCTGGAAGGGGAGCTCCACCGTGGAGGTCAGGTCCCGGCCCTCGCGCTCGAAACGGCCCTCCTCGACCGTTAGCTCCAGGAGGAGGTCGCCGGGAGGACCTCCGCCGGGGCCCGGAGCCCCCTCGCCGGAAAGGCGGAGCTTGGTCCCGGTCGCGGAGCCCGCCGGGACCTTGACCTCCAGGGTGCGCTGGACCGGACGCGTGCCCTCCCCGCCGCAAGCCGGGCAGGGGGGGGAGGGTTCCACGCCCTGGCCCCCGCAGGCCGGGCAGGGGCGGCTGAAGGCGAATCCGCCCTGCTTGCGCGAGGACATCCCCGAGCCCCGGCACTCGCGGCAGGTCTTGCCCCCGCCCTTGGCCCCCGTCCCTTTGCAGTCCCGGCAGGCCTCTTCCATGGGGAGGGTGACGGTGATGCGTCCGCCCTTGGCGGCGGTCTCGAAAGGGACGCGGACCGAGGCCAGGGCGTCCTCGCCCCGAGAGGTACGGGAACGGGCGCTGGCCCGGCGCCCCATGGCGCCCATGTCGAAGAACTGGCTGAAGACGTCGCCGAAGTCGCCCGGATCGAAGCCGGGACCGGCCCCGCCCGCCTGCTGCTGGCGGCGGAGGAACTCCGAGGGGTCCCCGGAGAAGCCGCTCCTGCGCATCTGGTCATACTGGCTCCGCTTGGCCGGGTCGGAGAGGACCTCATGGGCCTCGTTGACCTCCTTGAAGCGCTGCTCCTTGGCCTTGTCGCCTCCCGCGCGGTCGGGATGGAGGTCCTTGGCCAGGCGGCGGTAGGCCTTCTTGATCTCCTCGGGCGTGGCGGTCTCTGCCAGCCCAAGGAGCTTGTAGTAGTCCTTGTCGAAGCGGGGCACTACTTCTTCTCGAACTCCGCGTCGACCACGTCGTCGTCCCCGCCGTCCTTCTTCTTGCCTTCCGCGGGGGGCGGCGCGCCTCCGGCCTCGGCGGCCTTGCCTTCCTTCTTGGTCGCCTCATACAGGATCTGGGCGATCTTGTGGGAGGCCTCGTGCAGGGTCTCGACGGCCTTCTCGATGTGGTCCGGGTCCTCGCCGTCCTTGGCCTTCTTGAGGGCCTCCAGCGCGGCCTCCACGGCCTTGCGGTCGTCCTCGCCGATCTTGTCCTTGTGCTCCTTCAGGGTCTTCTCGGTCCGGTAGATGTCCCCTTCGGCCTTGTTGCGGGCGTCGATCAGGCGCTTCTTGGCCTTGTCCTTCTCCGCGTTCTCCTCGGCGTCCTTCTGCATCTTCTTGACCTCGGCCTCGCTCAGCCCGGAGGAGGACTTGATCACGATGCTCTGGGTCTTGCCGGTGCCCAGGTCCTTGGCCGAGACGTTCAGGATGCCGTTGGCGTCGATGTCGAACGCCACCTCGATCTGGGGCGTGCCCATGGGCGCCGCCGGGATGCCGGAGAGCTGGAACTCGCCCAGCAGGCGGTTGTCCGTGGTCATGGGCCGCTCGCCCTGGAAGATGCGGATGTCCACCGAGGGCTGGTCGTCGGCCGCGGTGGTGAAGACCTGCTTCTTGGAGGTGGGGATGGTGGTGTTGCGCTCGATCATGACGGCCATCACGTTGCCCTTGGTCTCGATGCCCAGGGAGAGGGGGGTGACGTCCAGCAGGAGGATGTCCGAGACCTCCTTGGTGAGGACCGCGCCCTGGATCGCCGCGCCAATGGCCACGACCTCGTCGGGGTTCACGGAGCGGTTGGGCTCGCGGCCGAAGAGCTCCTTGGCCAGCTCCTGGACCTTGGGCATGCGGGTGGAGCCGCCCACCATCACGACCTCGTTGATGTCGGAAGGCTTGAGCTTGGCGTCCTCCAGGGCCTTGAGGCAGGGCTTGCGGCAGCGCTCGATCAGCTCCGCGCTCATCTGCTCGAGCTGGGCCCGGGTGAGGGTCAGGATGAGGTGCTTGGGGCCCGAGGCGTCCGCCGTGATGAAGGGCAGGTTGACCTCGGTGGTGGTCGCCGTGGAGAGCTCGCACTTGGCCTTCTCGGCCGCCTCGCGCAGGCGCTGGAGGGCCATGACGTCCTTGCGCAGGTCGATGCCCTGGTCCTTCTTGAACTCGTCGGCGATGTGGTTGAGGACGCGCTGGTCGAAGTCGTCCCCGCCCAGGTGGGTGTCGCCGTTGGTGGCCAGCACCTCGAAGACGCCGTCGCCGACGTCGAGCACGGAGACGTCGAAGGTCCCGCCGCCCAGGTCGAAGACCACGATCTTCTCGTTCTTCTTCTTGTCCAGGCCGTAGGCCAGGGCCGCGGCCGTGGGCTCGTTGATGATGCGCTCGACCTTGAGGCCCGCGATGGCCCCGGCGTCCTTGGTGGCCTGGCGCTGGGCATCGTTGAAATAGGCGGGGACCGTGATGACGGCCCGCTCCACGGTCTGGCCCAGGTAGGCCTCGGCGGTGGCCTTGAGGCTCTGGAGGATCATGGCGGAGACCTCGGGGGGGGTGTAGGTCTTGCCCCGGGCCTCCACCTTCACCGGTTCCTCCCGGCCCCCGACCACCTTGTAGGGGACCAGCTTCTCCTCGGCGTCCACCTCGGCGTGGCGGCGGCCCATGAAGCGCTTGATGGAATAGACGGTGTTCTTGGGGTTGGTGACAGCCTGGCGCTTGGCCGGCTGGCCGACCAGGCGCTCGCCCTTGTCGGTGAACCCGACGACGGAAGGCGTGATGCGGCTTCCCTCGGCGTTGGTGATGACAGTGGGCTTGCCGCCCTCCATCACCGAGACCACCGAATTGGTGGTACCGAGGTCGATGCCGATGATCTTGCTTGAGATCCCGCTGGCCATGACAGAGCCTCCTTCAAAAGAACCTAACCTTGAACAGTCTAGGATAATCCTATTGGAAGGGGAGTGCAAACCGGATGCCGGAGGCCTTGGGAGGACGAACGCGCAATCGAATGAATACCAAGGAGTTGCGCCATCCCCCTCCACTCGGGAACCCCCTGTCTTGGGGGAGAGGCGGGGAAAACTACCTGTCGGAGGGGAAAGATTCGGAGAATCTCGGCGACGCCCCGAACCTTGCGGCGTCTTACAATTGCCCCTGAGATGAAGAACCTGGCCCTTTTCCTCCTTCTCCTTCTGCCCGCTCTCCCGGTCCGTGGAGAGGGGGACCCGCTCCAGGAGGCCGAGGCCTTGGCGACCCAGGGCAAGTCGGAGTTCGAGAAGGCCCACGAGATGAAGCCCTCGGCGGAGCGCAACGCCGTCCTCTGCGAGGCCCGCGCGGCCCTGAAGCATGGCATTGCCAAGTACCAGCTCCTCCAGTCCCTGATGCCGGACAGGGCCAAGGAGTTCGCGGCCGCGGCCACCGACCTCCAGGGCATGATCTTCTGGTGCAACAAGAGCATGGCCATCATCACGCCCCCGGCCCCGCCTTCCCCGGAGCCCGTTCCCCCTCCTCCGACGACACCGTCACCTCCTCCGCAGGCGGAGTCCCCCGTGCCGCCCCCGTCCGCACTGCCGCCTTCCGAGACGCCTCGCGCGCTTGACCTGAAGCAGGCCGCCGTCCTCTTCGGCTCCCTGAAGGACCTGTACGGGAAGATGGAGGAGGCCCAGGACAGCGCGGCCCACCGCCGCGAGAGCGTGAAGGACATCTACGCCACCCTGGAATCCATGCGCGCCAACTGGGAGAAGGTCGGCGCGGGGGCCAGCTGGGGCCAGACCAAGGACTTCGAGGCCTTCCACGACGGCATCCTGGAGAACGCCCGCAAGCAGGAGAAGAGGGCCCTGGAGGCCATGCGCTCCGCCCAGAAGATGGAGTCCCAGGCCCGGGCCTCCCGCGCCCAGCTCGAGTACTGGGGCCCACCCGGCCTCCAGGCCCTGGCGGACTGGGCCAAGGGAAGGGAGGACCTCCCGGAGGGCCTGATGGGCTATCTGAACCAGCAGTTGGCCTCGCCCCGGTTCACGTTCACTCCGCTGCCGCCGTCCTCATCCCTGCCCACGGAGGCGGGGCTGGGGCCCAAGGCGGCAGAGGTCCGCACCCTCCTGGACACCCTGGCGCGCCAGGATGCCCGGGACGAGACCCTGGCCTCCGCCCTGGCGGAGGGCGAGGCGGAGACGGAGCACCTGCAGGGGGAGATCCGGGACCTGGATGCCCACTGGGCCTGGCGGACCAAGAGCTTCAAGTGGACCATGGACCATCTGAAGCTCAAGGAACAGCGCAAACGGGCGGCCCAGGAGGGGATCGCCAGGCTTCAGGCCGCGGGCCAGAAGGCTCAAAAGGAGCGCGAGGCCCTGGCTCCCCAGATCGCCGACCTCCTGGCCCGCCTGGAGGCCCTGCCGGCCGACCGCGCCCGGGTGGTGGAGGCCTGGCGCCTCAAACAGCAGGCCCTTCCCCTGAGGACGGGGGAGGCCGTGGAGGCCTGGACCCGCAAGGCCCTCGGACTGTAGCATAGGCCGCATGCACGTGACCCTGGACGGCCGGCCCGCCGCCTTCGGCTGGTCGGGATGCGCCACCCTGGGCGACCTGGCCCGCCGGGCCGAGGAGGTCTGCGCCTCCGAGGGACGCGTCCTCACCGCCCTGAGCGCCGATGCCCAGGCCCTGGACCTGGCCGAGCGCGCGGCCTGGTCCGGACGCCCCCTGGCCGGGCTTGGCGAGCTGGCCTTGTCCACCACGCCCCTGATCCAGCTCCTGGCCGAGACCCTGGACGAGATGAAGGCCCACTTCCCGGCCCTGCGCCAGGAGCTCCAGGCCGTCGCGGAGGGCCTTCGCGCCGGACGCGAGGCCCAGGCCCTGGCCTCCCTCGGCAAGGTGGTGGGTCTTTGGGAGGCCTGCCTGTCCGTCGCCTCGGACGCGGGGACCGCCCTGGGCCGCGCCGGGGACCATGCCGATCTCCTGGAGTCTCTGCGCGCCGCCATCCTGCCTTTGGACGAGGCCCTGCGCCGCCGCGACCTGGTCCTGGTGGCCGACCTCTGCGCCTACGAGCTTCCGCCCCTGGTGGACCGCTGGGAGGAGCTCGTTTCGGCCCTGCGGACGGCTGCGGGAAAATAGATGAGGACATCCCTGCCGTGGGTCTCCCTGGGCCTGGCGCTTGCCGCTTTCGGGTGCGCGCCCGCTCCTCCTCAGGCCGAGCCCTACTTCCGGCACGGCATGTCGACCGAGGCCCTGAAGGCCCTGAAGGGGAAGCCGGACGCCTACCAGGCCCAGCCTTTCAAGGACGCCATCACCGACCAGGCCACGGGCAAGGTGGTCCGCTGGGTGACCTACAACCTGGAGATGCTGGAGTACCACGAGGACGCCGGCGCCGGCCTGAAGCGCGTGAAGACCTATTCCTTCATGAATGATGCGCTCCAGTCGGCCTCGGAGACCTCGACGGTGGCATGGGGGAGTCCGAAGAATGCCGCCCAGCGGGAGGCTTACCTCCGCAGCCATCCCCTGTTCCAGGCCCAGAAGGAATCGGAACGGAAGGCGATGCTCGCCGGGAAGGCCGGCATCGGGATGCCGGTGGAGGCCCTGCTCCTGGCCAAGGGAGGTCCGCTGTTCGTCCTGCCGGAGAGGAAGCCCTCCGTCGAGCTCCATGGGGACTCCTTCGTGGAAAACCCCGCCCTGGCCGAGGATCCGCCCCGGGAATGGTTCTATGGGGAAGGCGGGGGGATCCTCAAGGCCACGATCCGGGGGGGCGCCATCACGGAGCTGAAGACCGCGTCCTCCGACGAGGTTGCCCTTGTCGAGCAGCACCTCCGGAAACAGGAGACGGCGCCGGAACCGCCCCCGGAGACCCCTGAACAGAAGGAGGCCCTGCTCAAGGGCTTCGTCTGGGTGGGCATGACGAGGGAGCAGTTGCTTGAGGCCCGCGGGCTGCCGGGCGAACGCAGGGAGTTCGAGCTGGAGGAGCCGGGCATCCGCCGCCGCGTCTCCAAATTCCACTACGACCAGGGCATGAAGGTTCCCGCGGAGATCGAACTGGTCGACGACCGCCTGCGCACGACCTCGGAGATCTTCGATCCCGCGTGGCACGACGAGGCCCATCGGGAAGGGCGGCAGGCCTATGTGAGGAACCACCCGGCCTTCTCGAAGCTCCCCGCCGAACGCCAGGAGGACATCGTCCAGGGCAGGATCTTCCTGGGGATGGACCGTGACGCCCTGTTCACGGCCTGCGGGAAGCCGGCGACCCGCCAAATCTTCTGGCACTCCAGGAAACGGAAGGAGGGGGAGGTCTATCCCGACGAGAAGCTGACCTACCGGAAGCCGGACGGCGCACGCTACAAGGTGTACACGGATGACCTGAAGGTCAGCCTCGTGAGCGAGAAGCCGGAAACCGATTACAAGCCTCCGACGCCGCCCCAGCAGGGGGCCCTGGCCCGCACGGGCTTCCTCGGCATCTCCGGCCAGGATGCTGCGGCGGGGGGGATGGAGATCGCCAGCGTCGTCCAGTACAGCCCGGCGGAGAAGGCGGGCCTCGCCGCCGGGGACCGCATCGTCCGTGTGGCGGGGAAGGAGATCGCCTCGCGCGAGGCCTTCACGACGGCCATGGCCGGCACCAAGCCGGGGGACTCCCTGGAATTCGAGATCCTCAGGGCTGGCGAGAAGAAGACCCTCACCATCGTCCTGGGGGAGAGGCCCTGACGCCACAGACGCCCTGGGAGGCCAACCGCGCCGCCCTCCTGCCGAGGGATCCGGATCTGGTGGCCCGCCTGGAGGCCGCCCTGCGCCCCAAGGGCCTGCAGATCTTCGACGCCCGCTCCGGGGACCCCGCGGCCAAGGTGCCGGATGCGAAGGGGAATCTGACTCTTCTTTGCAGCCAATATGACCCGAAGGATGAGGCCAAGGCTTTTGCCCGTGGGGTCGAGACCGAAGGCATGGAGTCCTTTGCCATCTTGGGGTTAGGCCTGGCCTATCATGTGGAAGCCCTCTTCGAAGCGGCCAGCCCCGAAGCCTTGCTCTTTATCTTCGAGCCCAATGTCGGATTGGCCAAGGCGGTTCTGGAGGCCAGGGACCTCTCCACTCTGCTCGCCAATCCCCGAATCCATCTGGTGGTTGGGGATCTCGCCGAGGTATTCGATCGTCAGGATCCACACATCGTTCCCCTGTTCATGGGGTACCGCTTCGTGAAGCACGAAGTGAGCTTGCGCCTAGCCCCCCAAGCCTTCAGCGATATCCAGAAGGCCATCGTGGAACTTATGGAATACGGGGAAACCGCCCTCCTGACGGCCATGACCATCTCCTACCTGACCAAGCAGAACCTCTGCATGAACCTGCCGGAATACGCCTTCTCGCCCGGGGTCTCCGCGCTCAAGGACAGCTGGAAGGGCCGACCCGCCGTGGTGATCGCCGCCGGGCCCTCGCTGGGCAAGCAGCTTCCTCTCCTTAAAGAGGTGAAAGGCCGGGCCGCCCTGATCTGCGTCGGCACGGCCCTCAAGCCCTGCCTGAAGGCCGGGGTCGTTCCCGACCTCGCCGCCACCCTGGACTACTCCAAGCTCTCCGCCAAGTACCTGGAAGGGATCGAGAACGCCGAGGTGCCCCTGGTGGTGGACCCCAAGGGCAACTGGCAGGCCATCGAGTCCTATCCGGGGCCCAAGTACTTCACCCAGAATCCCTTCCTGGATGCCCTGCTGGACCACCAGGCCGGCCGGGACCGGGGGAGCCTGGACACGGGCGGGACCGTGGCCAACCTCTGCTACTCCCTGGCCTCCCTGCTCGGGGCCGATCCCGTGATCTTCGTGGGGCTGGACCTGGCCTACACCCACCACACCACCCACCTGCCCGGCACGGCCATCCACGAGCAGTGGATGCCGGAGCTGAACCGCTTCTCCACCCTCCACCTCAAGGAATGGGAGCAGCTGGCCAGGATCCGCTCCCGCCTGCGCCCGGTCCCGGCCCAGGGCGGGGGGGACCTGCTCACCGACGAGCAGATGTTCACCTACCTCCAGAAGTTCCAGAAGGACTGGCGCAAGGCGCCCCACCGGGTCATCGACGCCACGGAGGGGGGATCCCTCAAGGAGGGCGCGGAGGCCATGCCCCTGGCCGAGGCCCTGCGCCGATTCGCCTCCGCGGGAGGCACACCCCTGCCCCACCCGGATCGTCCCGCCCCGGAGGCCCTGAGGCCCGGGCTGAGGAGTTCCCTGGATCGCCGCCTGAGCGAGATCACCACCGTCCTGGGCATCTATGACGACACCCTCAAGCGCCTCAAGCGCATCGAGCGCCGCTTCGAGGACGTGGACTACCGCACCCGCCAGCTCAAGGGCATCGAGGAGGAGCGCAAGGCCATCGCCCGCTACCGCCTCATGAACGAGCTGGTGGCCGATCTCGCCCAGGGCGACGAGTTCGCCCGCCTGAAGCGGGACAAGGACATCGCGGCCCGGCAGATGAAGGGCGAGGAGAGGATGAGGGCCCAGCTCACCCGGGACCTGGACTACCTCGCGGGCCTGAGGCGCTCGGCCCAGGTGCTCCAGCACATGCTGGGCATCGCCCGCGAGCGCCTGGAAGCCTGGCCCGAAAAGTCTCCCTGGACGGACCCCGCGCCGGCCGAGGGGCAGGAGGATGCGCATGTCCTGGCAGTGCCGGGCGGCCCGACCCGCTGACCTTTCCGCGATCCACGCCCTCCTGCACGAGCTGCGGGCCTTCCCGGACGCCGCCTCGCCGCGGGAGGTGGAGCTTCGTCTCTGGAGGGTCTGGCAGGAGACGGGCTGGAGCCCCCTGAACCAGATCGTGGCTCCGGAAGGGGACGGGGGGCGTCTCCTGGCCACCCTTCTCTTCTTCCCGACGGGAGGGCGGGGGGCGGCCCTGGAAGCTCCCCATGTCCGCAAGGAGCTCGACCGGGCCGAGTTCGTCCGCAAGGCCCTTCCCCACCTGGCGCCCCGTTTCGCCTGGGTCCAGGCCGCCCTGGAGAAGGAGGAGCCGGCCTTCTCCGCGGGGGGGCTTCCGGTCGCCGCAAGCCTGCTGTCCCTGGATCGGGTCGCCGGCCCCGAGGATGAGCGGATCCACCCCGAGCCCTCCCTGGGATTCGTGAGCGGAGTCCCCTTGGAGGGGATCCTGGCGCGGACCCTGGAAGGCTCCCGGGACGTCCCGGCCGTCACCGCGGTCCTGAAGCCCGCGGAGATGCTGGCGGGCTACCGGACCGGGGGGAGCGGAAGTCCCGAGCGCTGGTACGAGGTCCGGGCCGGGGGGGCGGCGGTGGGGTGTCTCCTGCTGGACGCCGCCACGGGCGGGGATGCCCTGACGATCCAGTATCTCGGGGTGGTCCCCGAGGAGCGGGGCCGGGGCTTGGGCCGGGCCCTGGTCCGTCAGGCCATCCAGGAGTCCTGGACGGGGGGGCTCCCACGCATGACCGTGGCTGTGGACCAGGCCAATGCCCCGGCCCTGGCCGTCTACCGGGGACACGGTTTCGTCCAGACCGGGCTCCGCACACTCCATTTCGCGGCCCTGTGACATGGTCTGCGATCCGAAACGGGGCTTTTCCCTGGACCCCCGCCTCGCTATCATTCCGGCGCCGATGCCACCCGTGGCCGCCTCCCAGCGCACTTCCGTCCTGACGCCCGACGCCCGCGCCCTGTTGGAGCGCCGGGCCCGCCGCCTGCGCCGGATGTCCGTGATCGCCACCACCGAGGCCGGCTCCGGCCACCCGTCCACCTGCCTCTCCGCCGCGGATCTCGTCGCCGTCCTCTTCTTCCGGGAGATGCGCCTTTCCGTGGCCGATGCGAACGATCCGGCCAACGACCGCCTGGTCCTCTCCAAGGGGCATGCCGCGCCCCTCCTGTACGCCGCCTGGGCCCAGCTCGGGGTCCTGAAGGAGGAGGAGCTCGGGACCCTGCGCCGCCTGACCTCCCCCCTGGAAGGCCACCCGACGCCCAACTTCCCCCGCTCCGAGGCCGCCACCGGCTCCCTGGGCCAGGGGCTCTCCATCGGGCTCGGGATGGCCGTCGCCAACCGCCTGGACAAGAGCCAGGGGAGGACCTTCGTCCTCCTGGGCGACGGCGAGATGGCCGAAGGCTCGGTCTGGGAGGCCGCCTCCCTGGCCGCTCTGATCAAGGCAGATCGCCTGGTGGCCCTGGTGGACGTCAATGGCCTGGGCCAGAGCCAGCGCACCGCCCGGGGCCACGACACCGCCTGGTATGCCAGGGTCTTCGAGGCCTTCGGCTGGAGGGCCGTCGAGGTGGACGGGCATGATCTCGACGCCGTGGCCCAGGCCCTGGAATCCACCCGCCAGTCTGACGGACGGCCCGTGGCCCTTCTGGCCCGCACCCTCAAGGGCCAGGGCATCTCCTGGATGGCCGATCAGGACAACTGGCATGGCAAGCCCGTCCCTGCCGACAAGCTTGCCTCCGCGCTGGCCGAGCTGGGGATGGGCGAGGATGGAAGCAAGCCCCTGCCCGTCCATGTGCCCGCCACGCCGACGCCCTGCCAACCTTCCCCCAAGGCGGGGACGTTGGAAACCGATCCTCCGTACAAGACCGGCGAGAAGGTCGCCACCCGCAACGCCTACGGGGCCGCCCTGGCCCGCCTGGGCGCCGCGGACGCCCGCATCATGGGGCTGGACGGGGACACCAAGAACTCCACGATGTCCCTGGACTTCATGAAGGCCTTCCCCGACCGCTTCGTGGAGTGCTTCATCGCCGAGCAGAACATGGTGGGGGTGGCCGTGGGCCTGGCGGCCCGCGGGCGCGTCCCCTTCGGCTCGACCTTCGCCGCTTTTCTCACCCGGGCCTACGACTTCGTGCGCATGGCCGCCGTGGGCAAGGCCAACCTCAAGCTCTGCGGCTCCCACTGCGGGGTCTCCATCGGCGAGGACGGGGCCTCCCAGATGGGCCTCGAGGACCTGGCCATGATGCGGGCGGTCTCCGGCTCCGTGGTCCTTTACCCTTCGGACGCGGTCTCCACCGAGCGCCTGGTGCGCGAAGCCGCCGGGCATGACGGCGTGGTCTACCTGAGGTCCACCCGTCCCGCGGTCCCGGTGCTCTACCCCGCCTCCGAGCGCTTCCCCCTGGGCGGCTCCAAGCTCCTGAAGTCCTCGCCGGAGGACAAGGTCACGGTGGTCGCCGCGGGCATCACCCTGCACGAGGCCCTGGCGGCCCACGCCGAGCTGGCCAAGGCGGGCATCCCCGTCCGCGTGATCGACGCCTACAGCGTCAAGCCCCTGGACGCGGTCGGGATCGCCAAATCTCTCTCCGCGACAGCGGGGAAGCTGGTGGTGGCGGAAGACCACTACCCCGAGGGCGGTTTGGGGGAGGCCGTGATGGGTGCCCTGCCGGCCCAGGTGAAGGCCTTCCGCCACCTGGCCGTCCGCGGCATGCCCCGCTCCGGCGCCCCGGCCGAGCTCCTGGCCCGCCACGGCCTGGACGCCAAGGCCATCGTGAAGGCCGTGCGGGAGCTGGTCTCCGCAACCTAGGAGTGTTCATGACCCCCGACGAAGCCCTCGCGAAGATCCGTCCCGGCAAGCTCCTGATCGACGGCCAGTGGTCCGATCCCGTCTCGGGCAAGACCCTGAGCGTGATCAACCCGGCCACCAACAAGCCCGTCGCCACCATCGCCGACGCCGGGGACGAGGACGTGAACCGGGCCGTCGTCTCCGCCCGCAAGGCCCTCTCCGGCCCCTGGGCCAAGATGAGCGGCTCCGAGCGGGGACGCATCCTCTGGCGCCTCTCCGACCTCCTCATGAAGAACGCCGACGAGGTGGGGATGCTGGAGACCCTGCACAACGGCAAGCCCATCTTCGAGAGCCGGCAGGTCGACGTCCCGACCTCGGCCGACATCCTTGCCTACTACGCCGGCTGGGCTTCCAAAGTGACCGGGGAGACCCTTCCGAGCGCCCCGAACAGCTTCATCTACACCCTGCGCGAGCCGGTCGGCG
>JAHFOU010000038.1 GCA_023261525.1 Planctomycetota bacterium
GGCTGGACGGCGGCGACCAGGACCCCGGCCGCATCGGGCAGGCTGTAGATCAGGCGGGCCCTGGCCACCACCCGCTGGACGCTCAACCCCAGGGTCTCGTAGACCCGCATCGGGATTTCCCCGATCTGGTTGTTCGCCCGGGGGGCCGGCTCGTCCTCCTTCAGCTGGAAGGCGATCTTCCGGTTCCTGGATTCGGCGGCCTCGCCGGGACGGACCACCTCGAAGGTGACGGAGGTGCCCACCTCCCGGGTCACCAGGCGCCAGTTGAAACGGAGGGCATCGCCGATCTCCCGGGCCTCCACCGGAACCCCGTCCATGGACACGATGACGTCGCCTGCCGCGAAGCCGGCGCGCTCGGCCTCGGAGCCGGGGACCACGTGCCCCACCAGGACGCCCGAGGGCACCCCGAGGACCTTGGACATGGTCTCGTCCACGGGCTGGAAGAGCAGGGTCGGCATCGCGGCGCGCTGGAAGTGGCCGTGCTTCAGGTAGTGCTCCTTCAGCACCTTGGCCACGTTGACGGGGATGGCGAACCCGAGGTTCTGCCCCTGGTCGAAGCCGTAGGTGTTGATCCCGATGACCTGGCCCTGCTCGTTGAAGAGGGGCCCGCCCGAGTTGCCGTGGTTGATGGGGGCGTCCATCTGGAAGATGGGGACGAAGGTGTTCAGGTCGGTCCGGTCCACGTTGGAGATGATGCCTCCGGTGAGGGAGCGCTTCAGGCCCTGGGGGGCCCCGAACGCGAAGCAGCGCTGGCCGGCGCGCACCGCGTCG
The DNA here is from genome assembly GCA_023261525.1 of Planctomycetota bacterium. GTDB lineage: Bacteria > Planctomycetota > SBBH01 > JAHFOU01 > JAHFOU01 > JAHFOU01. The sequence goes on from JAHFOU010000038.1 coordinate 772, forward strand.
GAATCCCCGAGCGCGACGGGCAGGAGGGGCGTGTCGCCGGCGGCCAGCTCGATCTTGATGAGGGCCACGTCGGGATCCAGGCCGTGCCCGATCACTCGGGCGGGGTATTTCTTGTCGTTGTACAGGGTGACGGTGATGCGCTTGGCGACCTCCCGGGGGTCCTCGTCCGGGGAGGCGACCACGTGCCCGTTCGTCAGGATGTAGCCGTCCTCCGAGACGATGAACCCGCTTCCCAGGGCGACCTCATGGCTGATCATGACGACGGAGGGGTCCACCTTCTTGAAGAGGGCCTCCCCGACGCTCTCGGACGGCTTCGCGACGGTTTCGGGAGCCACCGGGGCGTCCTCGGGGAAGGCGTGGAGGGCGACGGCCAGGGCCAGGACGAAGGGGATGCGTGCCAGGGTCATGACTTGTCTCCTTTTCCGGACAGCCTCAGGGTAAGGTTCAGGGCCGCGAAGACCGTGTGGTTCCCGCGGGAGAGTTTGACCAGGACCCCCTCGGCCTTGCGCTTGCGCAGGGACTCCAGGGCGGAGGTAAAGGCCTTCATGTCCGGCGTCGGCTTCCCGTCCAGGGCCACGAGCACGTCCCCCGGGGCGATGGCCCGTCCGGCCACGGATCCCGGCAGGACCGAGGTCACCAGGACCCCCTCGCGTTCATAGACCCCCGCGGTCGTCTGGAAGAGCATCTCCGTGAGCCCGCGCACCTGGATGCCCAGGTCGTCGGCCTGGAAGTCCTCCGGCGCGGGCGCCTTGTCATAGCGGCAGGACAGGGGAAGGCGCTGGCCGTCCCTCAGCACGTCGAAGGTCACCTCCTTGCCCACCTCCGGGGTGTTGAATTTCCCGAACTGCTCCATCGCCTTGGTTCCGGAGCGGGTGAAGGCCTGGTGGTTCACCCCGACCAGGAGGTCCATGGGCTTGAGCCCCGCCTTGGCCGCGGGGGAGTCCTTCAGGACCTTGCTGACGCGGATCGACTCCTTGGGCAGGCCCTCGGCCTCGGCGTACTCCTCGTTGACCGCGGCCAGGATCAGTCCGAGCCAGGGCTTCCCCTTGCCGGGACCCGTCCCTTCCTCCTCGTCGTCGGCGTCCTCCGTGCCGCCGTTGTCGGCGAGCTCGGGCGTCTTCCTGCCGAGGTCCAGCTTCTTCAGGAGCTCCGGGAAGAACAGGACCTGGTTCTGGCGGGCGATCCCCACGACCCGCCCGTCCAGCCCCGCCAGGACGGATCCCATCCCGAGGGCACTGCTGTCCATGATGAGCGTGTCCAGCATCCCGGTGACCTTGCCCCGGACGGTGCCCATTCCGGGGAAGACCTGGAAGTCCGTGTCCTTGCCGCTGGCGGTCAGGACCACCAGGCACTCCCCCCGGCGGGGGAAGGCGGCGTCCGAGGGGCGCGCGGGGACGAAGGCCGGCGCCGCCTTGGGCGCCTGGATCTTGAGCAGGGTCACCTGGAGCTGGTCATCGGTCTTCTGGATCTCCGCCGGGTACTCCTGGCCGCCCACCCAGACCTTGAGGTCCTGCACCTTCTGCTTGGGGATGGCCACGGGGATCAGGACGGTGCCGTCCGCCTGAAGCATCAGTCCCGCAAGGCCGACCTGCTGGGGCCCTTGGGGGGCCGGTTGGCCTCCGGGGCGCCGGCGTCCGCCGCCGGCGTGGCCCTCGCCCCCTTCCACCACGACCTCCACGAAGACCAGGCTGGGCTCCACGGCCGCGGTGACCCGTTCGGTGGTCTCCGTGATCGCATGGAGGATGCGGTCCCCTTCCTGGGAAGCCGAAGGGGTCGAGACGGAAGGGGAAGACGAGGTCGGGGTGGGGGCGCAGCCGCCGAGAAGCAGGGCGGCCAGGCACACGGGGAACACGGGGATTCTTTCGGGCATGCGACCTCCTGCTTTCTTCCTTTTCCGGGGGGTACGGACTCCAGGACGAGCCGCCCCCGGAGGGCTTCAAGATTTCTTGTTAGATCAGGAACAGCATCTCGCGGTATTTGGGCAGGGGCCAGAGGGCGTCGTCCACGGTCTCCTCCAGGCGGTCGCAGACCGACCTCAACTCGCCCATGGCCGGCAGGACCTCGTCGGCATAGGCGCGGGCCTGCTTGGGCAGGTCCCCGATCCCCTCCGCGGCCTCCTGGGCCTTGCCGAGGGCGGCAAGCTTGGCGTGCAGGTCGCCGATGGCCTCCGCGCAGGCCTTGAGGTCGTCCACCTGGGGCTGGAGGGTCTTGTTCTGGGTCGGGCCGTTGATGGCCTTGGGGGCGCCCAGGGCCGCCTGGGCCTCGGTGATGGACTTCGACAGGGTCCTCTGGTGGGACGTGGCGGCCGGGAGCACCGAGGTCCTCACCAGGTTGTGGAGGGCGTCCGCCTCGATCTGGATGTCCTTGATGTAGCGCTCCAGGTTCACGTGGTAGCGGGCCTCGACCTCGCCCTCGGTCATCACGCCGGCCTTGGCGAAGAACTTCGGCGCGTCATCCTTCACCAGCTCCGCCAGGGCCTCGGGGGCCTTGCGCAGGTTCGGCAACCCCCGCTTGGCGGCCTCCTTCACCCAGGCCGGGTCGTAGTTGTTGCCCTCGAAGCGGACGGGCTTGGTCTCCAGGATGGCCTCGCGGACCACCTCCATGGCGGCCTTGGTCACCGAAACCTTCTTCGCGACGCGCTTCTGGATGGCGGCGTGCATCTCGTCGAGGGCCTCGGCCACGGCGCTGTTGAGGACCGAGACGGGCCAGGAGATCACCGCGCTGGACGGCACGGCGCGGAACTCGAACTTGTTGCCCGTGAAGGCGAAGGGCGAGGTGCGGTTGCGGTCCGTGTAGTCGCGGCTGACCTCGGGAAGCTTGCCCAGGCCCAGCTCGATCAGGCGCTCCTCGCCGCCCTCCTCAAGGCCCTTGCCCTTCTCGATGGCGTTGAGGATGCCGGTGAGCTGTTCGCCCAGGAAGGCGGAGATGATGGCCGGGGGCGCCTCGTTGGCCCCCAGGCGGTGGTCGTTGCCCGAGACGGCGATGGCTGCCCTGAGGAGCCCGGCGCGCCGGTGCACGCCCTTCAAGGTCGCCAGCAGGAAGACCAGGAACTGGAGGTTCTGGGAGGGCGTCTTGCCCGGGTCGAGCAGGTTGGTTCCCTGGTCGTCGGACATGGACCAGTTGTTGTGCTTGCCCGAGCCGTTCACGCCGGCGAAGGGCTTCTCGTGCAGGAGCAGGGCCAGGTGGTGGCGGCGCGCGACCGAGCGCAGGGTCTCCATGACGAGCTGGTTGTGGTCGGCCGCGATGTTGGCCTCCTCGAAGATCGGCGCCGTCTCGTACTGGGCGGGCGCCACCTCGTTGTGGCGGGTCTTCACCGGCACCCCGAGCTTGAACAGTTCGCGCTCGCACTCCTGCATGTAGGCCAGGATGCGGGCCTTGATGGAGCCGAAGTAGTGGTCCTCCAGCTGCTGGCCCTTGGCCGGCTTGGCGCCCAGCAGGGTCCGCCCCGCGGCGATCAGGTCGGGCCTTAGGGTGTAGAAGGCCTGGTCGATGAGGAAATACTCCTGCTCGGCCCCCAGGGTGGGCACCACGCGCTCGCAGGAGCGGCCGAGGAGCTCGATCATCCGGCAGGCGCTCTTGTTCAGGGTCTCCATGGACCTCAGCAGGGGCGTCTTCAGGTCCAGGGCGTGCCCGTGGTAGGAGATGAAGACCGAGGGGATGCAGAGGGTCTTGCCGTTGGGGCCTTCCATGATGAACACCGGGCTGGAGGCGTCCCAGGCGGTGTAGCCGCGGGCCTCGAAGGTCGAGCGCATCCCGCCCGAGGGGAAGGAGGAGGCGTCCGGCTCGCTCTGGATGAGCTGGCCGCCCGAGAAGCGCTCGATGGCCTTGCCCTGGTCGTCAAAGGAGAGGAAGGCGTCGTGCTTCTCGGCGGTCAGGCCCGTCTGGGGCTGGAACCAGTGGCAGAAGTGGGTGGCGCCCTTCTCCAGGGCCCATTCCTTCATGGCGTGGGCCACGGCGTCGGCGATGGCGCGGTCGAGCTTTTCCCCGCGCTTGACGGTGCGCTGGAGCTTCTTGAAGGCGGAGGACGGGAGCTTGTCCCGCATCGCGTCCAAGCCGAAGGTGTTCTCCCCGTAGCGCTCGGCGACGCGGTAGGGGGAGGACATCCCGGGGACGATGCGGACCTCGCGGGCGCGGATCTCCTGGATGGCCTGGGCGCGGGAATTGGCGGGCATGCGGGGGTCTCCTTCGGGTTGAGCGGGATTCTGGGGGGTAGGGGCGGGCTGTTCCAGGTGATTCTGGCCGAAAATGGGTCCTGAATACACAGGTTTCATTGTGTGTATTGAAATACTCTGTATATTTGTGCCGTGGACCCCGTCCGTCGCGCCCGTCTCTTTGCCTGCCTGCATCCCCTGCGCCAGCGCCTGCTGGAGGCCCTCTCCCGGGTTCCGGGCTCCAGCCAGAGCCTGGCCCGCCGCTTGGGCGAGTCCCAGCCCAAGGTCCACTACCACCTCAAGCGCCTGGAGGCGGCTGGCCTGATCCGCGTGGGCGAGGAGCGCCGCAAGCGCGGGATGATGGAGAAGCTCTACACCGCCGAGCCCGGGGCGGCGGAGGATCCGGCGGGGGAGGAGGGGCTGGAGTCGAGGACCCTGAGCCTCACGTCCGGCCAGGCCCACCAGTTCCGCGAGGACCTGGCCCGCCTGATCCGCCAGTACCAGGTCCGGGAGGGAGCCGGGGGCCGGCCCCATCGCCTGTCCTGGTCCCTGGCGGAGCCTGAAGGCTAGGGAGTCTCCTTCGCCCGCCCGGATCCCAGCCTGAGCTCCGCCTCCCCCGAGGTCTGTTCCAGGGACAGGACGCCGAAGGTTTCCGTCGTCATCACCTGGAGGGTGTAGCGGCGTTCCCCTTCGATGCCGGGGAGGCTGAGGACGATACGCCCTTCCGCATCGGCCTTCCCGGAGAAGAGCACGTAAGGGTCGGTCTCCGGGGGAAAGGCGAGTCTCACCTCGTATCCCGCGGCGGCGACGGGGCGCCCTTCGTGATCCAGGACGCGGACCCTCAGGGATTCCTCCGGCAGGAGCTTGAGGACCAGCCCCTCCTGGGCCCTGGGCAGGATCGCCAGGGAGACGTTCGTGGCTCCCCCGCCGGCCTTGGAGTAGGCCGAGAGGTGGAGCAGGCCCTTGCCCGGGGGAAGGGGGAACCGGAAGGTCCCGTCGGGACCCGATTCCTTCTGCCAGACGGTCTCGCGGGCCTCTTCGCGCCAGCAGACCAGGCCGCAGGGTTCGGGCCGGCCGTTCGGACCGACGGTGAGGCCCTGGACAAGCTCCTGCTGGAGCCGGACCTCGGCCTGGAAGAGCCCGTCCACGCAGGGAAGGCCCTGAAGGGGAAGGGGCTCGGCCAGGGTGCAGTCCCCGGCCTCGACGGAGAGGACGCAACGGTCCGGCGTCTGGTCGAGGTTGGGCACCCGGCACTCGATCCTCTCCCCGGTGCCTTCCTGGCAGGCGAAGTTGGCCCGCTGAGGACAGGAGATCCAGAGCTTGGCCCTGGGCACGGGGGTGCCGTCCGGCCCGAGCACGCGCACACAGACCCCCCAGGCCTGCTGGAGACGGATCTCCCCCAGGTCCCAGGCATTCCCCGCATTCCCCCCGGGGGCGGCAGGCAGGGACAGGAGATAGGGCTTGGGACGGGTCCTGTCGGATTCGACGACCAGGATCTCCGGGGCTTCCCCCGGCTTCCAGGTCAGGGACCAGGCCCCCTGGGCATCCGTGCGGGCCGAGGCGCCGAAGCCGTTCGCCGCCCGGTGGGCTTGCGCCAGCCGGGCCAACCTGCGCAACGACTCCGTTTTCGCCCCGGTCGCCTCGGTCGTCAGCTGCGCGAGTTCCTGCTCGCTGGCGGCGTCCAGGAACATGAGGTTCTTATAGAGTATGGAGCATTCGAGGCTTTCGGAAGTCCAGGAGTCCTCGCCCGGCTGGCGGGAAGGCTCGATCTTGGCGATCAGGTCGGAGGCGCGCTGCAGGCGCTGCGCGGTCTCACGCTCGTCCGGTCCGCCCTGGTCCAGGAACTTTGCCATCTCCAGGTACTTGGCCCGCTCGCTGAGGTCGACGCGGATAGAGACGTCCGCGACCGGCAGGCCGGTCTCGGCGTACAGGATCCGCCCGCGGAGGGTCAGGGGCCCGGGCTGGACCTGGGCTTGCGTTCCCGTTCCCGGCGCGACGGCCAGGGCAGGCGCCGTGCCCGTTCCGGCAGCCGCGGGCCGGGAGGTCTGACGCGCGGGGGCAGGACAGGACGGGGCGCTCCGGGCCATGCCGGGCGGGGGCCCGGCCGTCCGGTGCAGGAGGGGCCAGACCAGGAGTCCTGCGATCAGGAGGACGGCGGCTGCCGCCAGGCCCTTGGTCTTGAAGGGGACGGAAGCCCCCGGTCCCGCCGGCGCCGCCTGCCGGCGGGCCAGGGCCTCCAGGGCAGGCCCGAGCCGGGGAGGGAGGATCGGCTGGGGCGCCGAGTCGGCCAGGGCCACTTCCATCGACAGGCCCGCCGCCAGCAGGATGCCTGCGGAAACCAGCCCCGCCTTGAGGCGCTGACGGGCCTCGGCCAGGCGGCTGGCCACCGTGCCCTCCGGGCATCCCAGGGCCCCGGCCACTTCGGCGTACGAGCATCCCGCGTGGTAGTGGAGCGCGACCGGGAGGCGGAGCTCCTCCGGCAGGGTATCCACCAGGCTCCTGAGCCTGTCCTTCCATTCGGAGTCCATGGCCTGCATCGCGGGATCCTCCTGCCTGCGTAGGGGGGACGCCGAGGCCAGTTCCCTGTCCCGTCGCCTGCGTGCGGCCTTGGCCCGGTCCAGGGCCGCATGGACCACCAGGCCTCTCAGCCAGGGGGTGAAGGGGCGCTCGGGGTCATAGGCGCCCGCATCCTTCATGAGGCGCAGGAAGGCCTCCTGGACCGCCTCCTCGGCCTCGGCGGAGTCGCGCAGGACGGCCAGGGCGGTCCGATAGGCCATCGGGGCCTGACGCTCGAAGAGGGTGCCCAGGGCCTGACGGTCCCCCTGCCGGCCGTACCGCAGGACCAGGTCGGAATCGGTGTCCATCATGAGGGAGTATGCGACAGGGCCCCGGGTCGGCTTCGCCGGAAAAGACGATTCCTAGGCCGGGAGGCCTCCCGGCGTGGAGCCCCAGAACCGCCGGTAGGCCCGGATGAAGGAGGGGACGCTCCGGTAGCCGCAGGCCCGGGCGATCTCGGCGGTCTGGAGTCCGCCCTTGCCGGCCAGTCGCCGGGCGTGGTTCATGCGGATCCGGACCAGGCGGCGGTGGGGAGGCTCCCCGTGGAACTCCGAGAAGCGGCGCAGGAAGTGGTAGGGGCTCATGCAGGCGGTCCGGGCCAGGTCCGCCAGGGAGAGGGGACGGCCGAACTCGGCGTGCAAGCGGTCCTCCGCGCGGGCCAGGCGCAGATGGATCTCCTCACGCGTGGCGTGGCGCGTGGCGCCCAGACGGTCCAGGCGCCGGCGCAGGCGCTCGCAGCCGTCCAGGGCCATGGCCAGGGACTCCAGCACCGCGGACTGAAGGGCTACGGCATCCGGGGCCTCCATCCGGACGGAATCGGTCTCCGCCGGAGTTTCCGCGGCGGCCTTCCGGAGCCTCTGCCAGATCCTCTTCACCGCCGCCGCCACGCGGGGATCCCTTGGCAGAAGCACGGCCTCGGGATCCTTTCCCTGGCCGCCTCCTTCCAGGAGGTCCTCTTCCGGGGTGGCCTCCAGGACCGCCGAGACCTCCCGTCCGTCGCGCCGGGAGAAGAAGATCGGGCACATGGCCACGGTGGGCGAGGTCACCCGGCTGGCATAGGGGAGCCCCTGAGGGACCAGCAGACAGCGCCCCGGACGGATCTCGAGCCGGCGCCGCCCGATCTGGAACTCCTCCGTCCCATCCAGCACGGCCTTCAGGGAGAGGAGCTCCCCCTTGGGCGGCCAGTGCGCGTGGGGGTTGCGGCTGGCGACCACGAAACCGCCTCCGGGGAAGGAAGCGAAGGCCGCCTCGCCGGCCCCGTCGGTGGCTCTGGGTTCCAGGAGGACCATCCGAGGCATTCTGGGGACGCTCCTGCGGATTCGCAAGATCGGATCACCCGGGGCGCTTGACCCCAGCCGGCGGACGGTCGATGATCCCGTTCAACCTCGAGGAGATCCCCCGATGAAGATGAGCATCGTCGCCCTCGCCCTGCTGACCGCCGCCCTTTCCGCGGCAAAGGAGACCCCTGTGCCCGCCAACCCGCTCGGCATCGAGAGCATCCCCCAGTTCGTCCTGTACCCGAAGGACATCGAGGCCTCCAAGGCCTTCTACATGGAGAAGCTCGGCTTCTCCCTGGCCTACCCCTTCGGCGGAGGGCCCGTGAAGGGCTACCAGCTCCAGGCCGGGGGCCTGGCCCTGACCCTGCTCAGCATCGAGGGGGGACCCAAGACCAAGGTCGAAAACCTCATGCTCCACGTGAGGGTCCCGGACGTGGACGCCTGTTCCAAGGCCTTGGAAGCCCTCCAGGTCCCCATCACGAAGAAGCTGGCGGACACCGACTGGGGCACGCGGTGGTTCCATGTCCAGGACCCGGACGGGCTGACCCTGGCCTTCGAGCAGAAAAAGGTCAAGTAGGGGTCTGTCGGACCACCCCGAGCTGGCGCAGGCTGATCGCCCCGCCCCGGGCGACGATGACGTGGTCGACCAGGGGGATGCCGAGGAGGCGTCCGGCCTCCTCCAGCCTCTTCGTGACGGCCAGGTCCTCGTCCGAGGGCTCCGGATCTCCGGACGGGTGGTTGTGGGCCACCAGGACCTGGGCCGCGCCCTCGCGAATGGCCCCGGCGAAGACCTCCCGGGGATGGACCAGGCTGGAGGTCAGGGTGCCGCGGCTGACGGTCTCGGACTTCAGGAGCCGGCTCTTGCGGTCCAGGCTGAGGACGAGGAAGGTCTCCTGGCGCAGGGGGGCCAGTCGCGGTTTGAGGTAGGCGATGGCCTCCCGGTGGGAGCTGAGCTTGCGTCCCGGCTCGAAGGCGCTTTCCTCGGCCCGGCGCCGGCCCAGCTCCAGCGCGGCCTGCAGGAGGGCGGCCCTCGCCGGCCCGAAGCCCGGAAGCTTGGCGATCTCCCGCGCAGAGGCCCGTCCCAGGCCGTCCAGGGAGCCGAAGGCGCTCAGCGCCCGCCGGGCCACGTCCTGGACGTCCTCGCCCGCGCGGCCGGTGCCCAGCAACAGGGCGAGCAGCTCGGCCTCGGAGAGGGCCTCGGGGCCCAGCCTCAGGCAACGCTCCCGGGGCCTTTCCTCGGGGGGCAGGGCCTTGGTGCCGCGCTTCTCAGGCATGGCGGCCCGGCAGGGGATGGCCCAGGAGGGGCTCGAGCGGGGGCGCGGCCAGGGCCAGCGTGTTCAGGTCCACGTCCGTGTCGACGCCCAAGGCGTCCAGGCGGGCCACCAGGGCCTCGGTGGCCAGGTTGCCGGCGGCCCCCGGGGCGAAGGGGCATCCGCCCAGGCCCCCGGCCGAGGCGTCGAACACGGAGATGCCCAGGTCCATGGCGGCCAGGACGTTGGCCAGGGCCGTCCGGCGGGTGTCGTGGAAGTGCCCGGCCCAGGTCGAGGCGGGGGCGAGCTTCAGCAGGGGGCCGAAGACCCCGGCCATCTGGTCGGGGGTCGCGGCCCCGAGGGTATCGCCGATGGAGATTTCCATTTCCGGGCCCCCAAGATCCAGCAGGGCTTTGGCTACCTCGGTGACCTTGGCCGGCGCGACGGGGCCCTCGTAGGGACAGACGAAGCAGGTGGAGACGTAGGCGCGGAGCTTCAGCCCTTCTTTCCGGGAAAAGGCCGCCACATCCTTCAGGCCCGCCAGGGAGTCGGCAATGGAGACGTTGGCGTTCTTGAGGCTGAAGGTCTCGCTGGCCGCGCTGAAGACCGCCAGGGCCTTCATCCCCGCGGCAGCCGCCCGCTCGGCGCCCTTGAGGTTGGGCACCAGGGCCCAGTAGGTCACGCCGGGGGCAGGGGGCAGGCTCCGGGCCAGCTCGTCGGATCCCGCCATCTGGGGCACCTTGTCCGGACGGACGAAGGCCCCGATCTCGATGTCCTTCAGTCCCGACGCGACCAGGCGCGCGACGAAGGCCTGCTTGGCCGCCAGGGGGATGGGGGCCTTCTCGTTCTGGAGCCCGTCCCGCGGGCCCACCTCGACGATGCGGACCCGCTTCACGCAGGCTTCCAGTCCATCAGGCGCTGGCCCAGGCCCACGGTGTCCCCGGCGTTGCAGAGCACCCGGCCGACTTCGCCGTCGGCGGGGGCCTTGACCAGGTATTCCATCTTCATGGCTTCCACGGCGGCCAGGGGCTGGCCGGCCTTGACCGTCTCGCCGGCCTTCACGAAGACCTTGGTGACCCGGCCGGGCATCGGGGAGACGGGATCGGTGCCTGCCGCGGCCGCCCGGCCTCCCGCCGTCGCCTGCTCGTCCGGGACGAAGCGGGATTCCCCATCCAGGGAAAGCCAGACCCCGCCGCTGCCCCGGACCGCGCGCATCCTCACAGCGTCCACCCGCTCAGGTGTTCCCAGGGATCCGGGATGCGGACGGAGGCTCCGGAAGCGAGAGGGCGGGCCTTTGCCGTCCCGAGGAGGGCCAACGCTTCCGGAGGAAGCTCCCGGCTCCGGGAGCTCCAGTCCTTCCCGATGCGCGAGAGTAGGCCGGTGTCGTACTTCCCGGAGGTGAACTCCTTGCGCCCCAGCACGAAGCGCAGGAAGCCGACATTCTGGTGGAGGCCGAGGATCACGGACCCGGCCAGGGCGGCGTCCAGGCGGCGGATCGCCCCGGCGCGGTCCTCGGCCCAGGCCACGGCCTTGCCCAGGAGGGAGTCGTAATCCGTGGAGACCTCGCGGCCCTCCTCCAGGAAGGTCTCCCACCTCAGGCCGGGCACACGGGGAAGCTCCAGGGCCAGGACCCTGCCGCCGGAAGGCAGGAAATCCCGCTCCGGGTCCTCGGCGCAGAGCCTCGCCTCGATCGCGTGGCCCCGGGGCCGGAGCTCGGCCTGGGAGAAGGGGAAGGGCTCGCCCAGGGCCATGCGGAGCTGCCACTGGGCCAGGTCCAGGCCCATCACGGCCTCGGTGACGGGGTGCTCCACCTGGAGGCGGGCGTTGACCTCGAGG
>JAHFOU010000039.1:0-7404 GCA_023261525.1 Planctomycetota bacterium
AGACCACCGTCACCGACCCGGTCGAGGAGGCGGTCTCCACCATCAGCGGCATCAAGCACCTGCGTTCGACCAGCTCGGACGGGGTCTCCCAGGTCGTCGTCGAGTTCGAGCTGGAGAAGGACGTCGACGTCGCCTACCAGGAGATCCAGGCGAAGCTCGGCACCGTCCGCTCCGAGCTCCCCAAGGACCTGGAGGACCCCTCCGTCGAGAAGTTCGACGTCGATTCCTCGCCCATCCTGGCGATCGTGGTCTCGGGGGACATGCCGCTGAAGCAGCTGACCTACTTGGCCCGCAAGGTGGTCAAGGAGCGCATCCAGCGGCAGCCCAACGTCGGGCAGGTCAAGCTCGTCGGGGGACGGGAGCGCAAGATCTGGATCTGGCTCGACCGCGGGAGGCTCGAAGGCTACGCCCTCTCGGTCCAGGACGTCGAGGAGGCCCTTCGTGCGGAGCACGTGGAGCGTCCCGGAGGGCGCGTCGAGACAGGTCCCAGCGAATACGTCGTCAAGACGAAATCGGAGTTCTCCTCGGCCGAGGAGATGGCCGGGATGGTCGTCGCCTATCGCGGCGGGGCCCCCGTCCGGGTGCGGGACATCGGGCGCGTGGAGGACGGACTCGAGGAGGAGCGCAGCCTCGCCCGCCTGGACGACGTCCGCGCCGTGACGCTGCTCGTGCGGCGCCAGTCCGGGACGAACACCGTGGAGGTCGCCCGGCTCGTCAAGGCCGAGGTGGAGCGCCTGAAGACGGAGCTGGCGCCCCAGGGGGTCCGCCTGGAGATCGGCCAGGACCTTTCGGTCTTCATCGAGCACTCCGTGCGCGAGGTGCAGTTCCACATGGTCTTCGGAGGCGGCCTGGCCATCCTGATCGTGCTCCTCTTCCTGCGCAACCTCCGAAGCACCGTGATCACGGCCCTGGTCATCCCGACGGCGGTGATCGGCACCTTCATCCTGATGGGTTCCCTCGGCTTCACGCAGAACATGATGACGCTCCTGGCGCTGTCCCTGGCGATCGGGCTCCTGATCGACGATTCGATCGTGGTCCAGGAGAACACGATGCGCCACGTGGAGGAGGGCATGCCCCCACGGGAGGCGGCCTCCTTCGCCACCAGCGAGATCGCGCTCGCGGTCCTTGCGACCACGATGTCCGTCGTCGCCGTCTTCGTCCCCGTGGCCTTCATGAAGGGGATCGTGGGGCGCTTCTTCTACCAGTTCGGCATGACCGTCGTCTTCGCGGTCATGATCTCGATGTTCGTCTCGTTCACGCTGGACCCCATGCTCTCCTCCCGGTTCCTGAGGAAGCCCGTCCCGGGAAGGTTCTTCCGCTTCTCGGAAGGCGTCTTCCTCGCCATCGAGCGCGCCTACGGGAGGATCCTGGGCTGGGCTCTTCGGCGGCGGCTCGCGGTCGTCCTCCTTGCCGTGGCCTCCTTCATCTCGGCCGGGTATGTCGCGCGCTTCCTCCGGAGCGAGTTCATCCCCGTCGAGGACCAGAGCGAGTTCATCGTCAAGGTCAAGGCCCCCCTCGGCTCCTCCCTCGCGACGACCGACGCCGTCTTCGAGCGGATCCGCCAGCGGATCTCGGGGCAGGACTGGATGCGCTACGGCCTGGTCACGATCGGGGCCGACGAGCTCCAGCGGGTGAACGAGGGGTCCCTGTACGTCAAGATGACGGAGAAGGGGGAGCGCCCCATCGGCCAGCTGGAGGCCATGGCCTGGACCCGGGAGCGCCTCTCGGACATCCGGGAGGCCAAGGTGAGCGTGGAGATCGTCCCCAGGGTGTCGGGCGGCGGACGCCGGTGGGCGGACGTCCAGCTGGAGCTCCGGGGAACCGACCTGGCCCGCCTGGAGGGGATCGCCGCCGACGTCATGGACCGCATGCGCGCCGCGGGCGGCTACGTCGACCTGGACACGACCTACGAGAAGGGCAAGCCGGAGCTGAACGTCTACGTCAAGCGCGACCGGGCGGCGGACCTCGGCGTCCACCCCCTGGCCGTCGCCTCGACCGTCAAGGCGCTGGTCGGCGGCGACGACGTGAGCAAGTTCCGCGCCGAGGGGGACCGCTATGACGTGAGCGTCCGCCTGGAGGCCCGCGACCGGGACCGTCCCGGGGAGATCCCCCTCCTCTCGGTCCGCAACGCGCGAGGCGACCTCATCCGCCTGGAGAATGTCGCCCGGGTCGAGGAATCGGGAGGCGCCGTCCAGATCGACCGCTACAACCGCGCCCGCGTGATCACGGTCCTCGCAAACCTCCAGCGCGACAAGAAGGTGCTCGGGGAGGCGGTCACGGAACTCTCCGGCTTCGTCCGCGAGCTGGGGATGCCGCCGGGCTACAGCTTCGGCTTCGCCGGGCAGGCCGACACGATGCGGGAGTCCTTCTCGGCCCTCCTCTTCGCGCTCGCCCTGGCGGTGCTCATGATCTACATGGTGCTCGCCTCGCAGTTCGAGAGCTTCATCCACCCCTTCACGATCATGCTGTCGCTTCCCCTGTCGGTCGTGGGCGCCCTGGGTGCCCTCGTCGCAGGGCACATGACGATGAGCATCTTCACCATGATCGGGATCATCATGCTCATGGGCCTGGTGACCAAGAACGCCATCCTCCTGGTCGACTTCACCAACGTGCTCCGCCGCCGGGACGGGATGGCGCGGGACGCGGCCCTCCTCAAGGCTGGCCCCATCCGCCTGAGGCCCATCCTCATGACGACCTTCGCCATGATCTTCGGGATGCTGCCCATCGCGCTGGGGACCGGCGCGGGAGCGGAATCGCGCGCCCCGATGGCCGTCGCGGTGATCGGTGGGCTCACGACCTCCACCCTTCTGACCCTGGTCGTGGTCCCGGTCGTCTACTCCCTCCTCGACGATCTGGGACGACCGGGAGAATGGCGGCTCGTCCGTGGGTGGCGGGGGCGCGGGGCCTAGTCGCTTGATCAGGGCACGCCACCGCCTGACGACCTCGGAGCGACGACGGCGGATCCTCGACACCTCGGCACGGCATTTCGCCCGGCACGGCTTCAGCGGCGCCAGGATCCGGAAGATCGCCCTGGCCTGTGGCGTCGCCGACACCCTGCTCTTCCACCATTTCCCCAGCAAGGACGCCCTGTACCGGGAGATCCTCGACAGCCGCCTGAGCGTCCCGGAGCGGGAGATCTTCCCCCCCTTCTCCCGTTTCGACGGGGACGACGAGGCCTTCCTTTCCGCCGTCGCCTCAGGACTCCTGGCCCGCATGGAGTCCGATCCCTCATTCACCCGCCTCCTGTTCTACGGCGCCCTGGAGGACCACGACCTCGCGCACGACTTCGTGGATTGCCGCATCCGGAAGTCCGTCCGGTATGTGGCGCGCTATCTTGCCTTGCGCCAGCGGCAAGGGGGTTTCCGGAAAGTGGATTCCCTGGTGGCCGCCCGGGCCTTCCTGGGCATGGTGGTCCACCACAGCCTCCTGACGCACCTGTTCGGATACCCCTTGCGCCCCGCCGTCCCTCAGGAAACGCTGGTCCGCGCCTGGGTCGCCCTTTTCCTCAACGGCGTCCGGAAGGCATCTGAGAAACGGGCTTGATCGGACCGCTCGCCTGGCGAACGAGGCAGCTGAAGCGAAAGTCCTTGGCAGGCCTCGTCCACCACCCCCTGGGCGATGGCGTCCGAGAGGATCCGGAGGTTGCGGGACGGCCTCAGGTTCTAGTGTCCCCTCTTGGGTCCCGCACCTAGATGGAAAACCGCTATCATCCTTTCCAGCATCCTCTAAAATCACCGGGTATGCGAGTGCTCGGCCTCCGCGGAATCATGTGGCGCAAGAAACACCTCGGCTCCACGTCCGAGAACGTCGATCCGCCGTCCACCCCGCGCTAGGCGGGGACCCCCCTCTCGCTACTGACCTCCCCCTCGCGCGTTAGAAGCCGCCGCCCGCGTTGCGTTCCTGCAGCGGGAGGGCCCGTTTCCATATTCCAGGACCGCGAGGCAACCATGACACATGAGTCAATCTCCTGACGACCCCATGAAACGCATCCGGCAATGCATCCATGATCTTTGGCTGGATTACGGGCTCTACGTGATCATCCTGGGCGGGCTAGCCTTCGGAGTCCTGCATGCGATGTCGCGTTTCTCCCGATGCAGGAATGAGGGCCGGAAATGACGGCAGGCCTCACGCTCTCCCTCTGGACCCTGCTCCCCTTCGGGGGCCTGCTCCTGGCCATCGCGCTGGGACCTCTCATCGCCCCCTCCTGGTGGCACAGGCGCTTCCCCTGGGTGAGCCTGGCCTTCGGACTGCCCACGGTCCTCTTCCTTCTCGCCCAGGGAGCACCCTGGGGCGGGCGGTACCTGCACACCCTCCACGAGTACCTGTCCTTCATCATCCTCCTGGGATCCCTTTTCGTGATCTCGGGCGGCGTCCTCCTCCGAGATCACCTGGTGGGGACGCCCTTCGTGAACACCGCGCTCCTGGCCGTAGGGACCCTCCTGGCCAGCGTGGTGGGGACCACGGGCGCCTCCATGCTCCTCATCCGCCCCGTCCTGCAGGCCAACCGGCGCCGCACGAGCCGGGTCCACATCGTCGTCTTTTTCATCTTCCTGGTCTCCAACATCGGAGGGTGCCTGACGCCCCTGGGGGACCCGCCGCTCTACCTGGGCTACCTGAAGGGCGTCCCCTTCGCCTGGACCCTGGGGTTGGCCGGACCCTGGGCGGCGGTCTCCGGTATCCTGCTCGCGGCCTTCTTCCTGGTCGACTATGTCCTCTACCGTCGGGAGAGGGGCGTCCATGCCGACGAGGCGGAGGGCCTGAAGGACCCCCTGGACCTGGACGGCTGGGCCAACCTCGCTCTCCTGGGCGGGGTGGTCCTGGCGATCTACCTCTCGGGCCGTCAGCACTGGCCCACCGGGGTCCAGGAGGGCGTCCTCCTGGCCCTGGCCGGACTCTCCTGGAAGACAACACCGGTGAGGATCCACCACGCCAACGCCTTCCACTTCCATCCCATCCGGGAGGTGGCCATCCTCTTCGCGGGGATCTTCGCGGCCATGGTCCCGGCCCTGGTCATCCTGGAAGCAGCCCCCCAGCGCTGGCCGGGGCTCAGGATCACGGAGCCCTGGCAGTTCTTCTGGGCCACCGGGGCCCTGTCGAGCTTCCTGGACAACGCGCCCACCTACCTCAGCTTCACGGCCCTGGCCTCGGGCCTCCACGGGGTGGACGCCGGAGACCTCTCCCGGCTCCTGGCGACCGCGGCGGGAGAGCGTCTCCTCACGGCGATCTCGCTCGGCGCCGTCTTCATGGGGGCCATGACCTATATCGGCAATGGCCCCAACTTCATGGTCAAGGCCATCGCGGAGGAGGCCGGGATCCGGATGCCCTCCTTCTTCGGCTACCTGGGTTGGTCCTGCGCAGTGCTGATCCCGCTCTTTCTGGCATTGACCCTGTGGATGTTTTGAGAACCGGAGGTGATGCATGGCATCGTGTAGAGGTTGCGGGATCGAGATGACCGAGTCGAACCGGCCGCCCCCCGGATCCAAGGCGGAGGCCGAGGGCCGGTGTAGCGGCTGCGCCAAGCTCCCGCCGGGATGGATCGTGTTCCTGATCCTGGGAGGGATCCTGGCCCTCGGGTATGTGTTTTTGCAGTGAGGGAAGCACAGTCTTTTCGCCCAGGGCTAAGGAGGGTCAGTTTGTCTTCCGCGTCAGTGCCCTCTATAATGGCGATCATGAGTGTCCTCAGCATCCGCGGGTTCAAGTCGCGCAAAAAGCGCCGCGGATCCACCGCCGAGAGCACCGACCCGCCGCATTCCCCGCGCTAGGCGGGGACCCCCCTCTCGCTACTGACCTCCCCCTCGCGCGTTAGAAGCCGCCGCCCGCGTTGCGTTCCTGCAGCGGACGGTGCCGTTCCGTAACCCTGAACGCGAGGTAGCCCATGTTCCACGAAGAGAGGTCCTGATCACGCCATGAAGCTCGTTCGGAAACTTTGGACGGATTACGGGATCTACGTGGCCATCCTGGTCGGGGGAGCTCTCCTGGCCCTACACACTTTGCTGCGCCTCCTCCGGCGCAGGAAGGAATCTTGGGAATGACGGAGGGCCTGATGGGAATGCGGCTGGAGGACATCGGAGCTATCGGCAACTGCCAGATCTCGGCCCTCGTCCACAGGGACGGGTCCGTGGCCTGGTGCTGTCTCCCGCGTTTCGATTCGGAGCCGGTGTTCGGTGCCCTCCTGGACGAGAAGGAAGGCGGCAGGTTCCAGGTCGCGCCGGCCGGAGGGGAGGCGGGCGTCCAACGCTACCTCCCCAACACCAACGTCCTGGAGACCCTGTTCGAGACGCCCGAGGGGAAGTTCCGGGTGCTGGACTTCGCCCCAAGGTTCCTCCTGCACGACCGGAGCTTCCGCCCCACCCAGCTCGTGCGCATCCTGGATCCCCTGGCCGGAGCCCCTCGGGTCCGCGTGACTTGCCAGCCGGTCCTGGGATGGTCCAAGAAGGCGCCCCGACGGCTCCAGGGCTCCAACCACATGGACTTCGAAGGCTATCCGTCTCCCCTGCGCCTGACCACGGACATCGCCCCCACCTATCTGGAGGGGCAGCCCTTCCCCCTGACCCGCCGCCAGCACCTGGTCCTCTCCTGGGGACCACCCGTAGAGGAGGCCCTCGTTCCCCTCTGCGAGCGCTTTCTGGAGGAGACCGTGCGCTACTGGACCACCTGGGTCAAGCAGTGCAACATCCCCTATGCCTACCAGAGCGAGGTCATCCGGTCCGCCCTGGCGTTGAAGCTCCACTGCTTCGAGGACACCGGGGCCATCATCGCGGCCTCGACCACCTCCATCCCCGAGGCGCCGGGCAGCGGACGGACCTGGGACTACCGCTACTGCTGGCTGAGGGACTCCTTCTACGCCATCTCGGCCTTCCGCTTCCTGGGGCAGTTCGAAGAGCGGGAACGCTTCATCCATTACCTGCTCAACATCGCGGCCTCCAGCCCTGGATTGGACCTCCAGCCCCTCTACCGGGTGGACGGGGGTCGGGACGTGGAGGAGCGCACCCTTCCGGACTGGCCCGGGTTCGGCGGGGAAGGCCCCGTGCGAGTGGGGAACGCCGCCGCCGGCCACCGCCAGAACGACATCTTCGGGGAGCTTGTGATGGCCCTCTCGTCGGTCTTCCTGGACGACCGCTTCCGGGAGGAGCAGTGCCGCGAGACCCTGGAGCTCCTAGAGCGGCTCGCCCACAAGGCCATCGCCTCCGCAGGGACTCCCGACGCGGGGATCTGGGAGTACCGCAGGGAGTGGAAGCCCCAGACCTTCTCCTCCCTCATGTCCTGGGCCGCCTCCAGCCGGATGGCCACCGTTGCGGAGCGCCACGCTCCGGAGCGTGCCGAGGGCTTCCGCGTCGCCGCGGCCGGGATCCAGAAGGAGATCATCGAGAGAGCTTGGTACGCCGAGGTGGGCAGCTTCGTCTC
>JAHFOU010000039.1:7414-11825 GCA_023261525.1 Planctomycetota bacterium
AAGGACCTGGATGCCTCTCTCCTGCAGATGGCGTCCCTGCGTTTCCTTCCCAGGGAGGACCCCCGGCTGGTCTCCACGGTCGAGGCGGTGAGGAAGGAGCTTGGACGGGAGGGCTGGCTCCTGAGGTACCGTGCGGACGACGGGCTCGGGGAGCCCAAGCTTCCCTTCGTCCTCTGCACGTTCTGGCTGGTGGAAGCTCTGGCCGCGCTGGGACGGACGGCAGAGGCCCGGGAGATCCTGGGCAGGGCGCTTGCGGCGCGGTCACCCCTGGGGTTATTGTCCGAGGATTACGATCCCACGGCCTCCAGGATGTGGGGAAACTTCCCCCAGGCCTACTCCCATGTGGGCCTCATCCGGGCGGCCTTCGCGGCTTCTCCTCGTTGGGAGGAGATCCTGTGACGTGGGTGGGGAGGATCCTATCGCAGATCCTCTCCCGACTGGTCGGCCCGCTTCCTGAAAAGGAATACAGGCCCATGGATAGATCCGAGTTCGAATGGAGGCTGAGAGGGTCCTGCATGAATCGCAGCTTCTACTACTGGTAGCAAAGGAGAAACCGTGCGCACCATCCTGTTCGTCTGCCAGTTCAACTCGGCGAGGAGCCAGCTCGCAGAGGCGATCGCGCGCTCCATGATCCCGGAGGGCGTACGCGTCCTCAGCGCCGGCCTCACGAAGACCGTGGTCAACACCGAGGTACTCCAGGCCTTGAAGGAGGTCGGCCTGGACGCCTCGGCCCAGCGCTCCAAGACCCTGGAGGAGGTCGCCCAGGAAGGAGACATCGACGACGTCGTGGTCCTGGCCAAAGAGGCGATGGATCCCGCACGCTTGGCGTTCCCGGACGCCCACCACATCCTCTGCCATCTCCCCGACCCCATCGCCACGAAGGATCCCGAGAGGCTTCCGGTGGAGGTGCGCTTGGCGAGGGACCGGATCAAGTCCTTCCTCATCTCGTGGCTCCCGGCCGAGGCCGCCCACCCATGAAGCCCGCGGCCCACACCTCGAAGGCCATCCGCCTGTCCGTGCTCGTCGCTGGCATGGCCGGCCTCGCGGTCGGTTTCATGGCCTGGCAGCAGGTGAAGCTGGAGTACCGATCCAGCCTGGACGACCTGAGCCGACGCTCAAGGTCCATCGCTTTCCGGGCCAGCCTGACCGTGAAGGAGGCCCTGAAGCACCCTGACGTGGAGGCTGCGAGGTCCCTGGGGACCCGGCTCGACGGGCATAGCCGGCTCCTGGGGCTCGCCGTGTACCGCCCCGACGGCCGGCTCCTGTCCTCCGGGAGCGCGATCGACGACTACCTTGGCGCCCTGACCGCCCCCGTGACGCGCGCGCTCGGCACCCAGGCCGAGGTTGTGGAGATGACCCCTGCGGGAGACATCCAACTCCACATCCTCGTGACTCCGCTCCGGGATGAGCAGGGAGTCATCGGCGGCGTCCTCGTCGCGCTTCACGACGCGTCCTACCTGGACGACCGCATGACGGAGGGCCTTGTGAGAGGCGCCTTCTGGATCCTCGTCATCACGATGCTCTTGATGACGGTGACCGCGGCGCTGACTTGGACGGTCTACGAGCGCCCGCTACGCCTCCTGACCGGCTGGATGAGACGGCTGCGGGTCGAGAACGCAGCGGATGAGCCGCCTCCCGCCCTGCCCGACAGCGCTCTCGCCACGGAGACCGACCGCCTTGCAGCCTCCCTCCGTGCGGCGCGCTCCAGCAGCTGGACGGTCTCCAGCGAAGCCGTGCAAACCGACAAGGCTTGGACGCGCGAGCGCCTGAGGGCCCATGCCATCGAGTGCCTACACGGGGACCAGCTCATCGTCGTGAGCAACCGTGAGCCCTATATGCACCAGCTCAAAGACGGGGAGCCACGGGCCATCGTCCCCGCCAGCGGGGTCGTGACCGCCATGGACCCGGTGCTCCAGGCCTGCGGCGGGGTCTGGATCGCCCACGGGGCCGGGGACGCCGACCACGAGACCGCGGACGCCGAGGGGCGCCTCACGGTGCCTCCGGGCGACGCCCGCTACACGCTCCGGCGGATGTGGCTCACCCGGGAGGAGGAGGCGGGTTATTATTACGGCTTCTCCAACGAGGGCCTCTGGCCCCTCTGCCACCTGGTCCACGAACGGCCGGTGTTCCGGGCCTCCGACTGGGAGGCCTACCGGTTGGCCAACCGGAAGTTCGCCGACGCCGTCCTGGAGGAGACCAAAGGCAGCCGGGCCATGGTCCTCGTCCAGGACTACCACTTGGCCCTGGTGCCGCAGATGCTCAAGGCCAGCCGGCCGGACCTCAAGGTCGGGATCTTCTGGCACATCCCCTGGCCCAACCCTGAAGCGTTCCGGACCTGCCCCTGGAGGGTGGAGATCCTCCAGGGCATGCTGGGCGCCGACCTGGTGGGCTTCCACCTCCAGCAGCACTGCAACAACTTCCTCGACACCGTCGACCGCATGCTGGAGACGCGCATCGACTGGGACGACTTCTCGGTGGCGGCGAAGGCCCACAAGACGCTCGTGAGGCCCTTCCCCATCAGCATCCAGTCCTGGGCCGAGCGGGCCATGCCGGGCGGCGAGGCGCTCCAGAAGCAAATCGCCGACCTCAAGGACCGCCATGGCCTGGAGGACACCGCCATCGCCGTCAGCGTGGACCGCATCGACTACACGAAGGGGATCCCGGAGCGCCTGCGCGCCATCGAGCGCTTCTTCGAGCAGCATCCCCAGCACCGGGGACGAATCACTTTCGTGCAGCTGGGCGCGCCCAGCCGGACCCACATCCGGAGGTATCGCGACTTCCTCACGGAGATCGAGTCGCTGGCGGACGAGATCAACTGGAAGCTCCAGACCGAACGCTGGAAGCCCATCCGCCTGCTGGTCTCCCATCACGACGCCGCGACGGTGCATGCCTTCCTGCGGATGGCCTCGGTCTGCGTCGTAAGCTCGCTCCATGACGGGATGAACCTGGTGGCCAAGGAGTACGTCTCGGCCCGGGAGGACGGCGACGGGGTGCTCGTGCTGTCCGAGTTCGCGGGCGCGGCGCGGGACCTCCCGGACGCCCTGATCGTCAATCCCTATGACACGGGGGAGTTCTCCGAGGCTCTCCGACAGGCTGTCGAGATGCCTCCCAAGGAACGGAAGGAGCGGATGGGCAGGATGCGAGCCGCCGTGGAGGAGCGCAACATCTACCGCTGGGCGGCGGACCTGCTCACGACCCTGGCGCGCACGGGCAAACCATCCACGCTCACAGCCGAAGCATCGCCCCGAACCTAAGCACTCGCAGGGACTACGCGGCCACGGCCCAGCGGGATGGGTGAAGGACCGTGACTCCATCCATGCCCCGTCGACGGGCCTCTTCCACGATTGCCTCATAGAGAGGGCGGTCTCCATGACGGCCGCTTTCGCCGATGAAGATCTTCAGGAACTCGGCTTGCTTGGGCAATTTCATGAGGGTCTCCTTTCTCGCCTCACAGGGCACGGCCCAGAGCATGACCCAGGAAGAGCAACAGCAGTCCCAGGATATTCTGCAGCAGGATATTCAGGATCGCGGGCAGCCATTCGGAGTCCCGGAGCATCTGGCCGGTCTCGAAGGCGTAGCTGGAGAACGTCGTGAAGGCCCCCAGGAAGCCGACCAGCACAACGGTCCGGAACTCCGCTGCGACCAGGAACCGCTCCTCGGCCATGGACCAGGCGAGTCCGAAGAGAAGGCATCCAGAGCCATTGATAACCAGGGTGCCCCACGGAAAGGCGGGGCCCGCCATGCGGTGCACCCAACCGCCCAGCCCATACCGTGCCAGGGCGCCCAGGGCTCCCGCCACGGCGATCCACAGCAACCTCTGTGTCATAATGTGCCTCCTACCAGGATCCCGTGGTAGGAGTCATCAGCCCTGTAGGGCGGTGCGGCCTGCCGGCCCGGGGGACTCCATCCCCGCGTGCGTGAAGATACCGTCGATAACAGCCGAGCGCAAGCAATCAGGGAACGTCGAGAACGCAAGTCAGGACATGACTCTCAAAACACGATCCCGATGTGCTCGTCGTCCGGAGCCCCCGAAATCGTCTGCACCACGGCGAACTGAACGATCTCGTCCACCACCCCCTGGGCGATGGCGTCCGAGAGGATCCGGAGGTTGCGCGACGGCCTCAGGTCCTGGTTCCCCTCCTGGGTCCCGCAGGTGGGCACCCGCTCCATCTCGCCCCCGAAAGAGGAAAGGAGGGCGTTGTAGATTCGGTCCGAGAGCCTCTGTTTGGAAAGCGCCATGGGTTTCCCCCTCCTATCCTTCCGCCCTGACCGTCCTCGACACCCCGATCGGCTGGCCCGTCACGTAGCAGACCGGGTGGGAGCACTCGGTCGAGACCCCCGTGATCTTCACCCCCGCCCCCACGTCCACCTCGGGCGCCGTGATGAAGACCTTCGAGTCCGCCCGCACAGT
>JAHFOU010000330.1 GCA_023261525.1 Planctomycetota bacterium
GCCGCATCGATGCCGTGGGAAGGGTGCTGGGCCCGGACGGGCGCCTGCTGGCCAGCCGCTCGGTGGGGGTGACCCTGTCGGGCCCCGACGTGGTCCGCATGAGCACCCAGCGGGAATTCGCCAGCGCCGATCTGGGGGATCTTCAGCTGTCGGGGGACGAGCGCGGCGTACGCCTCCCCGGGAGCCCGGATTTCGTGAGCCCGGCGACGGGGCTGGCCGCCACCACCTGGGGGCACGCCCTGCCGGCCATGAGCGGCCAGGGGGTTTCCCTGCAGAGCTATCCGGAGCCCTGCGTGGACACGGGAGCCGGCCTGGGGATGTTGCCCGCCGACTATGACGGCAACCTCCAGCGCGCCACCCTGGAGACCCCCGCCGAGGGGATGTACGGCGTGACGGCGCCGGTGAAGGACATGAAGGCCCTGGCCCGCTACACGGCCGGACTGGACCTGGACGTCCACGACGCCCCGCCCGGATCCAGCCTGATCGTGCCGGATACCCTTCAGGCCTTCGGTCCGGACCTCTCCCGGAGCCTGCTCGACGCCTCGAAGCTGAATACCCTGTATCCGGACGGCGTCTACTCGGAGGAGGACCGGACGCCGGCCTACCGCGACGCCGGCAATGCCGACGGCTTCCACGGGGTGATCTCCTTCTGGGCCAAGAACAACTACCGCAAGTTCATCTCGGACAACTTCTTTCAGTACAAGTCGGGGCGCCGCGTCTACCTCAAGATGACCAACTTCGGCGGGGCTTCCCAGCACACCTTCCTCGTGACGGACAAGGGGGGGCAGCCCTCCAGCGCGGGGGCCTTCCTCCAGCAGACCCTCTTTCTGGAGCTGAGCCACGCGCCGGCGGACGACAACATGGAGTTCCGCTACGACACGGGCGGCCGCTGGAGCAAGACCGGCACCTGGCGGCTGTTCACGGTCTGGTACGACCTGCGCGGCGACACGCCCCAGCACTGCGGCTCCCTGCTCATCAACGCGGGCGCCACCGCCCCCGACCAGGGCGTCTGGACCGGGTACTACACCCCCGGCACCAGCCCCTTGGCCGCGAACGACCTCACCCAGGCGTACCCCACCGCGCCGCACCGCATCCTGCTCGGCGAGAAATCCGGCCTCCTGGAGGGCAACGGCAATTCGGATCTTGCGAACTTCAATTCGCCCAGCCGGCCCAGCGCGGACGTGACCTTCGACGAGTTCGCGATCTATGACTTCGGGGGCGCGGGGCCCGGCGGCGTCCCCGTGGCGGATCCGGTCTCCCTCCAGAGCCCCGTCGACCTGGCCATGAACCGCTACGCCGAGGGGCGCTACTACAAGGGCGCGGCCTATCATGCGCCGGGGGCCTCGCCGCTTCCGGATGACGCCGCCCCGGCCTACCTGACGCCGCCCATCACCCTTCCTTCCGGAAGCCGCATGAGTTCCGTGTGCTGGACCTGGTACCGGCCGGCGGCGCTGAGGGACGACTATGCCGAGCTGGAGGTGGTGGACGCCTCGGGGCGGGCTTACCTTCCCCAGCTGGGGGCCGGGGCCAGCCGCTCGACTCTCGCTTCGGGATGGGCGGTCGACCGTCAGGACTGGGCCGTCGGGCGGACCCTGACCGGTCCCTTCCGGGTGCGCGTCCTCTTCCGGCGCGTGGAGGGGAGCCTCACCGTGGATTTGAACATCCCCATCCTGGACTCCCCGGTCCTCGACGACATCACCCTGGTCTATACGCCGGGCGGGGGGCCCCGGCTCCTGGGGTGGAGGGACGGGGAATGAAGTCCCGCGGCATGGCCCTGGTCGTGGTCCTCGGCGTGCTCGGCATCCTGGCCCTGCTGGCGGTGGGGTTCACGAGCATGGCCCAGCTGGAACGGCGGGCCTCTCAACAGCGTCTCCATGAGACCAAGGCCTTCCTCCTGGCGCGAAGCGGCATCGAGGACGCCCTGGCGAGGCTCTCGGCGGGACAGGATCCCCAGGACGAGGCCAGCCGGTACGGCGGCGAGGACTGGCTGCTGGACGGGGACCAGGGGCCCGCCTCCTTCGACGGGCGGCAGGAGATCTACCATCCCGGCGTCCTGGACACGGAGTCCTGTCCCGCCCGCCAGGCGCTGAGGCCCAGCTTCTTCCGGAGGGATCCCCTCCGGCAGCCGGCCTTGGTGCAGGTGGACGGGAGGCTGAGGGGGGAGACGGGGGGGCTTCCCGGGGACGGCCAGTATGCGCTCAAGGTGGAGGACGAGTCGGCCAAGATCAACATCAACGGAGGCTTCCTGGACGTCCTGGACCGGGACAACGACGGGATCCCGGACCACCGGGATCCCGCGGTGGCGGCCCCGAACCTTCCCGGCCTTCCGGCGGGGGCCAGGACCATCGGCCGGGGCTGGAACGCCCAGCTGGTCCGCATCCTCGACGTCCTCGGGGCCCAGGGCGAGCTGGGCATCGCCAGCCTGGGGAGCCTGACCCTGCAGGGCCGCCCGGCCGGGGGATACCGGTCCGTCCGGGAGCTCCAGACCGCCCTCGGCGTCTCCCTGGACCTCTCCCCCTATCTCACGGTCTCCAGCGGTTCGGATCCCACCGTGATCCACCCCCATGCCTACGCGGCCCAGTCGCCGCTGACCCCGACCTGCGCGCTCAGCGACGTGAAGAAGCGCCGCCAGCCCCTTGCGCTGGAGGAGGGCGGGCGGCCGCCCGTGAACCTGAATGCCGCCGCCCGGCCGGTCCTCCAGGCCCTGACCGAGGGCCTGAGCGGGGTGTGCTGGGAGAACGAGCGGCGGCCCATGCCCAGGACCCTGACGGCCGCCATGGCATCCACAGTGGCCGACCGCATCCTGGCCCGCCGCCGCGCGGCGCCCTTCGCCAGCTGGAGCGAGTTCTCGGCCTTCTGCGACACCCTGGCGGACGACGGGACGATCTCCGGCCTGAACGTCAACGAGGCCGGAGGCGGCAACCTCGACGGCGTCGACCTGCTCAAGGCCAACTTCGATCCGAACACGGCCTCGGCCAAGGAGCTCCCGGACCCGTTGAGGTTCCGCTGGATCGACAAGACCGACCTGGTCGCCTGGTCCACCGAAGGCTGTCTGAGGCCCACCGGCACCTTCCGGGTCTCCAGCGTGGGCCGGGTCCTTTCCTCCTCCGGACACCTGATGGCCGTGGCCGAGCTCTCCGCCGACCTGAGGGTCTTCTCCCTCCTGCGTCAGA